>NZ_KI542737.1:0-6701 GCF_000496155.1 Ferroplasma sp. Type II | reverse complement strand
AAAGTAAACGTTAAAGCCCTGAAGTGTTGCCTGTATTTTGTCTGCAAACCATATGGCATCATCTGCTGTGGCTGAATCGGGCCAGTCATAAACCATGTCCTGTTCGCCCTTTATAAGGGAAAATCCAAGAGACCTTAATCTACCCACTACTTCACTGGGCTTTGTACCCTCACTGTTAAATATCACCTTAAGGAATGTCTTCATATTACCGTAGTCCCGCAATGTATAATTATTTTTCCGTGCGGGATTCTTTTACAATTTTGGATGGCCACCAGTTATACCTGTCCATAACAGTCATTATTGCTGGGACGAAGAACATCCAGCTTACAAAGGTATCTATCAGGACACCAAGTGCAAGTCCTACACCAATCTCCTCTATTATTCCTAATCCGCTGAAGTATAAGGCACCAAATGTGGCAAACAATAGAGATCCCAGAGTTATTATTACTCCTCCATTTTCTATAATGGAGTTTTTTACTGCATCATTGGTATTCATTCCTTTTGTGATATTCTCCTGAACCTTTGTAATCATAAAGATATCATAATCTAGACCTACAGCAAGCAATGTGATAAATACGAAGAGTGGAAGGAATATAATAACAGGCAGGTGAAGAATGTAATAGAATATCACATAAGTAATAGAAAGCGCCAGCATGACAGCGGCCATAACCATAAGTATGAGTCTTACAGGCGTAAGGGCGGAAGCAAGCTGGATAAGGAGAATTATGAATATTGTAATGCCAAGAAGTGGTACCATATTGTCAAAGGAGTGGGATGTGAATGAATATGCATTGTTGAGATACTCCGTGGTTCCACCAACATATGCTTTATAGTCGCCTGAACCCCCACCGGCACTGTTCACTATTGATGGCATGCTATTGACAAAATTTGCTGAGGGATTGCTCCATGCAACGTTGGAGAGGTACACTACAATTTCAACCGATTTGTGGTTGTGCCCTATGTAAGTCGCTGTCTGGTTTATATACTGGTTACTGTACTCTGGTGATGATACCAGATCTGTATAATTTACCTTCTTTTCATATGGGTAACCCGGTCCAGATATGCTATGCACATAGGGTGAAGATGCCAGTTTATCCTCTATTGCCAGCGTCTGATTATACTCCGTACTATTGAAATGAATGCTGCCCGTTGTTGAATTGACCAACATAATAGGTGAGGTAAAGTTTACCATAACATATGCGGGATCAAAAAGATCATAATGCATGGAACTGTTAATTACACTTGTTGCCTGGACACCACTGCTTGCTGGAATCAACCCAAAAATATCCATGTTAGTTGGCGTTGTTGAATATATAAATAATGCTCCCAGTGTTACTATAACCATGATTACTATGACCTTTTTCCTGTTGTTCAAGACTACATGGGCAACTTTTTCCATTGATTTTTCAAATGGCAGTTTCTGGTTCTTTTCAATTTTAGTTGGCCAGTAAGCTTTTTCCTGCCACTGTGCAAGTATTGCGATTAGAAATGTATTTGCAACAATTATTGTGACCACGGCAGCTATTGCATTTGTAAGTCCCGCATCGCTGAATATGGGTATATTGGAAATCCATAATATGATATAAGAAAGTGCAACAGTGGTGCCTGACGTGAATACTGCATGCCCTGCCCATTTGGACGATTCCTCTACTGCATTAGGATTTTTATCCTTTAACTCCCTGCGGAAACGGGCCAGTATATATACGGAATAATCGGAAGCTATACCAAGAATCAGTATAAGCAGCAAAGTTGGAGTGATAAAAGATATAGTTGTATGGAAGATGTACTTATAAAGTAACCCGTTTATTCCTGCTCCTATGACAGATGAAAATATAAACATAAGGAATGGGAGGAAGGCAGATACGGGTGACCTGAAGAATATACCAACAATGAATATTGAAACTATTATGCCTATCATCAATGCAATAATCATGCCATGCAGAGATTCGTTGGCGAGTTGGTTATTTGAAACTGAAGCACCGGCAAGATAATATGAACTGTTTGCTATTTTTGAACTGTAGCTCTTCTCCATTGAAATTATGTGCGCCTGCTGAGACTTGCTAATACTGCCCTTGTATGAAAATATCATTAGCAACGTCGAATTTCCATGGTTCATTAAGGCGGAGGAGCCGTAACTTGAAGGGAGTACCGGATATTTATTGTAAGTTGTATTATAGATTATTCCACTAACGAAGGATGTGTAGTTTTTTCCAGAGTTGTTGTAAAGTGAATACAGATAATTCTGAAAATATGGTGTATTGATCTTTATGAGGGGATTGGCAAGTGGTTTTGCATTATTTATGAAATATATCTGACTGCTGTTTACGAGGCTTACTGTATAATTTTCTATTGCCGGTGGAATCAGGGATTTATTTAAATTTCCAATATTGCTATAAACATTTTCCACAAAGGCTTTAATTCTGGATGGAGTAGTTAGATTCAATGTCCCCAGCAGTTTATCAAAAGCAACATGTTCAGGGGATGTTTCTGTAAGGTTCTTAACTGCATCTGTAACATTATAATGTTTACCTTCTAATAATAATGTATATTCAATCATTCCTTTGGTTCCGTTTTCCAATTTATAAGTACCACTGGAATATCCCGTCAAAGTCTTATTCTCTACAGTAAAAATGCTAGTCGTGCTGGAATAGCCTATGTTGATGCTTTTTAGATATGAATCCATAGAATTCTGGAATTTAATCATTTCCCTGCTTATTGTCAAATTATTTATTGAAGTGTTATTTGAAACTATGATTATGGAAGGATCGGATGAATTGCCGTGAAACTGGGATGTTAATATATCATTTGCCTTACTTGACTGTGAATTCTTTGTAACTAAAGAATTAGTAAGATTATATGATGTGTCACTAAATATAAGTGTGGCCGGATATGCCATGAGCAAAAACAATATTATCCAGAATACTAATACCTTCTTCTTGTTTCTCCTGACATATTTGCCAACTTTGAAGAAGAACGATTCGAACATCGGCTTGTTATTAAATCCTGAAATATAAAGTTAATGAGTGAATAATTCCTATAATGAAATAATATTGCTTCAATAATAATTTATACCTATTAGATATGATTATCAATGAATTATACTCATTTAAATCTTTATGACTATTTCTATAATCTTGTAAAGCAGATTCCTGAAGGCTGCATAACAACCTATGGAGAACTTGCAAGAGCACTTGGGGACATAAGGGCGGCAAGGGCAGTAGGCTACATGCTTTCAATAAACCAGGATCCGGATAAAATACCATGTTACAAGGTTGTGCACACAGATAGGAGGATGGGGAAGTATGCCCTCGGTATGGATGAAAAGGAAAAACGGCTAAGGAAAGATGGTATCAAGATATCCAATGGGATTGTTGAAAATTTCGAGGAACGATTTTTCTCAGATTTCAAGACAGATTATCCTTTGAAAAGATTGCAGGATGAACAGGAAAACATAGCAAGCATGGCTAATTTTACAGACGAGATAGATGAGGATAATTTTTCTGCAATAGATGTTTCCTATGATGGGCGTATGGGATATGGTGCCCTCATATCATATGACAGAGGAGAATATAACATAAAAAATATTGAAATGGAAGTTGACTTTCCTTACATACCTGGATATCTAGGATACCGGGAAACCCCTTTTGTCGAAAAACTTGCCGAAGGGATAAATGGAGCACTATTGATTGATGCAAATGGATTATTGCACCCAAGAAAATGTGGGCTGGCAACATTTGCTGGAGTTGTAATGGATAGAGCAACAATAGGTGTGGCCAAATCATTGCTCATGGGAAAGTTGGATGATAATGATTACATAATTTACAACAATGAGAAACTTGGATATGCAATCAACAGGCATACAATAGTAAGCCCGGGAAACAAGATAAGCCTAGAGTCAAGTATAAGAAAGATAAAGTTATTAGGAAAAGGTAAATATCCCTACATATTGAAACAGGCCCATAATGAGACTGTGGCCATGAGGAAGCGGAGATTGCCGAGCTAGGACAAAGGCGATGGATTCAGGGTCCATTTTCGCAGGGATTCGTGGGTTCAAATCCCACTCTCCGCATTATGATAAAGGTTTAATGTAAGTGATGATAAATCGCATTGAAATTATTTTTATTTATATACTCTTGATCCAGTTTTTATAATATAAAAATAACATCGTATAATGTAATGTGTTATAATTTATTAAGAATATTATTAACAGTTCTCCATTCTAATATCCAGCCTAACCTCTCTTATACGAATGCCAGCTTAAGTCCGATTTTTTTCTTTATTACATTAGATAAAAATTTAATAATAGACATTTCTCTGACATTATAAATTTCTAAACCCTTATTAGAAAGTCATTGTTTAAAGACGTTATCGTCTATTAATATCTTAATATACTCACTATAACTTAGACCACAATCTATTAATTTAATAAATTGCTCTTTATTAATGCCCAGTTCCCTTGCCATTAGACCTATTAGACGATCCCCAATTTCAACTTCTCCATGGCTAATTTTCGTATATACCCGAGTTTTTTCCTCTCCTATATAAAACCTAAAAATTTTATGATCATGTTTTACATCTAACTTAAATCCCTTAGCATTAAGGCCTTTCTCTACTTTCTTAGTCTTAATTGTGGTCAAAAAAATCACACTAAGGATAATAAAAATTTTTTAAGTTCCCTTGCATCCTCGTTTAATTCCTCGTCTGGTGCAATTGCAATATCTTCCCATTGTATTTCCAGGTCTTCTATTACTTTATCCTTCAATTTTTTGATATCAGAATCACTTTCGTGTATGTAAATAAAATTGTCTTCCACATAAAAATTGCCGGATATTAGGTCATCATATAAAATTTTAAATATAAATGACTGTTTAAATTTTATGACTTTCCCGTTAACTGTAATTTCCGATATTTCAAATTCAGATGGTGTATATGTGGCTATATCCTCATCTCCAGAAAATGATTGAGAAACGCTAATTGAACCGGAAGATATAATTTCAGATAGATTTGCAAAACCACTAATCATCTGTTATCACCTTCTGATATTTTTTCTAATTTAACACTTCCATCATCATTTATTACGGCTTCGTAAGAGTCCCACAATTTATATTGCGACTTCCATTGCTCTTTTGGTATGTATATATGCAACATATGTTTGTATATGGGCGCCTGAACCCTTGTTCCAATGGGGGAGTTGACATCTAAAGAATAACCTAACGACACCTGTACAAAGTTAAAATCTTTCAGCGGTGCATCGATTTTAATTTCTAAAACCTGAATTCTTTTTGAATATGTTATTTTTACCACGTTCCCTTATATTGTGTAGTTATCTTTAAAGTATATTAAAAGCTTTTGCTAGCATACCTTTAATATTTCCTTCGAAACATTTTCTATTAATTTTTTTGTCAGATCTGGTGATACGATACACTTTCTTGTCAGGCTTTAAAAACTTATTTTTTAAATGGTTGTAAACGACCCTCAGCCTTACTAAATAAAATAATTCACGGTGCTGCGTTATGCCTGTTATCCTGATCTCGTCCACAAATTCGATTATTTTTTCCCTTTGAGGTATTCTACCCAATCTATTATATTCGGAAATAAGATTGCTCTCTATAGCATATATTCCCATAACCATTTATTGTTTTGAACCATCTTAAGCCGTCAGGCTAAATCCTTCTCCGTATATTATTTTATTTCCCCGTAGGCATGGAAAATTTTATCTTCATTGAAATAAAGAATAATATTATGGAAACAGCCAGAATTGTTAATCCCATTACAGTCCACATCAGGTCATATGAATGATAATGGTCTATTATTAATCCTGAAATTGGTGTTCCTATTATAGTACCAAGGCTTATTATCAATATGCCCATTCCACTGAACATTCCTACCCGTCCTGGAGGAGCTATTTCTGATATTATGGAAACAAATACACCGTTCCACGAAATTGCTGTGAGGCCAATTAGGACTGAAAAAATGTAAGCATAATATATGTAGGATGAAAAATGCGGGAATGCCAAAAGAACCAGTGCAGTAGAAAACATGATGATTGAAAATGTTGCCATATGATTTTCTCTGAATATTATGTTTCCCAGCCTTGTCCACAGTATTCTTCCGAATATGGCACTTAGAAGGACAGTTATAAGGAAAGATTCGGCAATAATGGTACCGAATTTTATTTTCTGGAAATACAGCACATCGTATGTCATGACGGACTGTTGAGACCATGAAAGAAACAATGCCGAGAATCCAATAATGAGAAGGTTCCGGCTCTTTCCGGCCTTGAGCATCTCAGATATGTATTCCCGGACATTAAATTTCGAAGAATTATGTTTTTTCCTGTATGGTAAAATGAGCACCACGAATATTGCAAAAATAGACACAACAAGGTATGTATATGGCACCCCGGCCCTGAGAACAATGAATGGAAGAGCTATTGAAGCCATTGCGGCACCCATGGGCACACCAGCCTGTTTAATACCCATTCTTGTGAGATGTTCCGGAGAATACTCCTCCATAATGTGGCTATTTGTGGCTGGTGTCAGGACCCCATAGCCGAAGCCAATAAGATAGAATCCTAATAGCAATGTGATGTAGTAAGGAGATTTGAAAACTATCAGTGACCCGGCAGCCATTATTCCAAATGATAATTTCATGGCATTTCTATAACCTATCCTGTCGACAAAATAGCCCGTGAATATGGA
>NZ_KI542736.1:2308-3962 GCF_000496155.1 Ferroplasma sp. Type II | reverse complement strand
TTACCATTACCCTCAAACAAAATTAGCACAGCAAGATGAAAATGAAATAAGTGGGATGATAAGTGCCATGCATTACAACATTCCAATATTTATAATAATTGGGAACAAGACTGATGGAACGAAGCGAACTGTAAAATTAGGTTTAGTGAGAGATTATGACAATCAAACAGAAACTTTTCTAGTCAATATCCTTGATAATTATCCAACTGGTCTAAGCACTACCTCTGAAGTTCCATCTAAAAAGTTTGTACTTAAAGAGAGTGATGGAAAGGGGCAAACCACTACTGTCAAAACGAGACCAGAGCAACCACAATTTCGTTTTGAAGTAATAAAGAGATACGGGCCTAAATGTGCTGTATGTGATATTACGGTAGACGCAACGTTAGAGGCTGCACACATTTATCCTAAGAGTGAAAATGGGTCGGATCATGAAGAAAATGGGATTGTATTGTGCGCTAACCATCATAAGATATTTGATAGTTACTACTTTACAATTTTATCAGATTTAACTTTAACCTACAAGCCTGGTATGACTAAAGGAGAATTAGAAATCAAACATGACGACATAAAACACTTACATAATCATCCACACAAAAAAGCTTTGAAGGAAAGATATAAATTATTCAAAGTGGCTAATAAACTGAAATAATTGAACTCACAATCTACCAATTTGATTTCAGAGGCGATTATCTCATTAAATTTTTTGTTGAAACCTGCAAGATTAAGGTTTTTAGAGATTAACTTCAGTTGTTAACTACATACATGATATAGAATACACTTAATGCGAGTTTTTTGTATAGATGTCTAAAACATGAATAGTACATATAGGTATTATTCAAAATAATTGAGAATTAGATAACCTTTTCTTAACTGCAACCTCAACATTCTCTTTACTTTCTAGATAGTTGAACGTTTCCTGTTTTTTAATGCTATTAGATATGTTAACCATTTCACGTTCGCCAGCCACCACCTGCTGTATATCAGCAAAAGATCTAAAGGATTTTACCTCGGTATCATTTATTGTTTCTGAATTTTCTTTCTTAGAGACAATATCCTCAATAAAGCTCTTACTCCTTTTATCTATATACTTCTTTATTTTTTCTTCGCCCAGACTATCGAATGGCATTAATGCAACATTGTCGGGATCTAGAAACGTGGCTTTATTTATTTTCTCTAATTGGGACAGTTTTTTGTTATTTCCACCTCTAGGGAATCTATATGGGGATATAACATCAAATACCTCAAAGGGGTGGTAATGTATTTTTGACAGCCCTTCATGCCGTTTAGTGAATGATTTATTTGAGCCTTCATAAATTAAAAGAATCTCTTTATCCATAAGATTTGAATACATGTAATCTAGATTTACATTGTAATCCTCTGCTGTGCCAAATCTCTCGGCGTTAAACCCAAGCATTTGCAACCCTCCCTCATTTATTAAGAGTTTTAATACATCTATTCTTTTTTCAAATGCTCCCGGGTCTTCCTTTAGATCTAGCCAAATAACAGGATTGTACTCTTCATATTGTTTGCAAAATTCATTTACTACTGTTTTATATTCTATATCTATTGGTATGTTTGGAAGTGATCTTGTGGTAAGACCACCTTCTGCCACATTGAGAAAACGCATAAAACTTTCAAATTGCCTTTGGTTTAA
>NZ_KI542736.1:0-1369 GCF_000496155.1 Ferroplasma sp. Type II | reverse complement strand
CTTGACAGACTGCTGAAATTTTCTAAGGGGGTTGCGAAGGCTTGTCATAGAGGCTCCAATATCAAGATCCTGATAACGTTTCTGTTTAGCGGCATCCATATTTTTTAAAGTACTTTTAAAATTCTCCATATCGGTAATTTTTGGAATTTCTATAACCTCGTATTCTCCAATATAATTCATTCCTCTGCACCCTCCGAATCGTTTTTTTTCTCAGGGAAAATTATCTCATAAAAAAATCCGAAGATGGTTTTTTGATCAAGTAGTAACTCGTCTAATTTAGACCCCTCATTCAACCTAATTAAAAAATTTAAAATGCCATAAAATATAATGAAAATCATTATAAGATGCTTCACATCGAATTCAGACGTGCACGGGGCTTGTACAGCTTCATCATAAAAGTTTACATACAGGCCTGATTCTTTGATTTTATCCCAGTTTTCCACATCAATGCTTTTGAAATTTTCAATGAGAGCAGGGGGAAAATCAAAATTAACCCCCTCAAATAGTTTTGAAATGCTGCTAAAATTTTTATTGAAAGATGGAATTAAATTACCTAGGATACGTGACTTTACATCATTTCAACTTCATGTTTTCCCGTAAGCTGTAATATTCAAGTTCTCCGGCTGTTTTAATGTAGATGCATATGCACTTTGAAACACCTGTATTAATTATTATGTGTATTTTGGGTATAATATTTCACATTATGGATGTAAACATTTATAATGTAGATGCATATACTTATACATGCCTTNTCTTGTGTGGAAAACTATAGGAGGAAAGAAGCGCCTCGTCATGAGGTGGAACAAAAGAATAGACGGAAAGCCAAAGATTACCAGGGAGGTGTACATAGGGGATATGGAGAACCTTGCAAGGATGATACAGAACCCAATGGAGAATGTGGATGCATATTCCCTTGACTTCGGGATGACTGCAGCCATCCTCATGGCAGAGAAGGAGATTGGGCTGAAAACTGTGATAGACAATGAAATGGGGCACCATGCCAGTGGCCTGTCACCGGGAGATTATGCCCTCATCTTCATCATGAACAGGCTATCGGATCCCAGATCAAAGAGTGGCATACATGAATGGATGGCAAAGGATTTCTCATCAACGCTTTTCCATTCTGCCACTGCACAGGGATTCTGGAATATCATGGATAGGTTCTCTGATGAGGCCATGAAGAGGATCAGGGAGAAGATGAGGGACCGCCTCATATCACTGGGCTACGATGATTCAAGGCTCTTCGTTGACGGATCAAATTTCTATACATACATGGAAGAGAATGATATGGCCAAGAAAGGGCATAATAAGAAGCACAGATATGACCTGAACCAGGTATCATATTATATTGCCTCAAATTATGATACAT
>NZ_KI542735.1:1897-19187 GCF_000496155.1 Ferroplasma sp. Type II | reverse complement strand
GTCCTGGATGATCGGGCAGATTAAACTCAAGCCGCAGCAACTTATCCTCCATTTCCAGTGCCCTGTATATTATATTGGACAGCAACAGAAAATTTACATTTCCACCTGAAAGTATAATAACAACCTTTTTGCCCTTAACATCTATTTTATTTTCAAACAGTGTTGCAAGTCCAGCTGCCCCTGAAGGCTCTACTAGCACCTTTTCACGTTCAAGCAGTTTGAAAAGCGCATATGCAATGTTTTCATCTGAAACGGTTACAATATCGTCCACATATTTTTTTACCAGTTCAAATGTTATGTTTCCAGGATATTTTACGGCTATTCCATCTGCAATGGTATCATTGCTTGTGTAGGGAACTATCCTGTTCTCTTTTATGGAAAGCTCCATGGAATTTGCCTTTTCAGATTCCACACCTATTACCTTTAGACCTTTGCCTGATAATTTAAGCGCACTTGATATGCCAGAAATAAGCCCACCACCTCCTATGGGGACTATAACAATATCCGGATCTATATCTTCCCTGATTTCAAGACCAATGGTTCCCTGGCCGGCAATAATATCCTCATCATTGTATGCTTCAATAAATTCCCTATGTTCTTCCACTGAAATCTGGATCGCATATTCATGGGCTTCATCGTAGCTCGTACCCCTGAGTATAACGGTTCCACCATAGGACTGGACAGCATTGACCTTTGCCGGAGGGGTTGTCTCGGGCATGACTATCTTTGCATCCACATCGTAATATGATGCTGCAAAAGCAACACCCTGGGCATGGTTGCCTGCACTGGCTGTTATCACACCATGTTTTTTCTGTTCATCTGTAAGCCTCGAAAATTTTGCCAGTGCACCCCTTGACTTAAATGAACCTGTTTTCTGGAAATTTTCCATCTTAAAGTAAAGGTCGCATGAAAACATATTGCTGAACGTTGTGGAATGGAATAATGGAGTTCTGTGTATCTTTCCCTTTATTTCATTTCCTGCTTCAACTATCCTATCGTAACCCAACATAGCTTTGAATTGCCTCTATCCATATATATGCTTTGCACTGCACAATGCAAGTTCATTTGTTCCCTCACTGCATGTTTATATATTTTGGAACCATCTTTTTTTAGGTGTAGATGTGAAGGACGAATACAGTATGATTCAACAAAGCGCAAGGCAGTTTGCAGAAAAGGAAATAATGCCTGTTGCAACTAAAATGGACAGAGAAAATTATTTTCCCAGAGAACTCTTCAGGAAGATGGGAAGGGAAGGATACCTTGGAGTAACCATACCGGAACAATATGGAGGCTCCGGTTCTGATTATGTGTCACAGGCCATCATAGAAGAGGAAATAAGCTATGCATCCGGTTCACTGGGTCTCTCATATGGGGCACACAGCAATCTGTGCTTGGACAATCTTTACAGGAACGGTTCAGAATATTTGCGGGAGAAGTATCTGGAAAAACTATGCTCCGGTGACTATATGGGTTCTCTGGGAATGACGGAGCCATCTTCCGGATCCGATGCCCTATCAATGAAAACATCTGCAGTGGAGGACAATGGAAGTTTTATACTGAATGGCAGCAAAACATTCATTACAAACGCCCCATATGCGGACGTTTTTCTTGTATATGCAAGAACTGGGGAAAACATAACCCCATTTGTGGTTGAAGGCACGGACAGTGGACTGTCAAGGGGACAGGAATTCGATAAGACCGGCATGAGAGGATCACCAACGGGGACAATATTCTTCAATGGCATAATATTGCCGAAGGAACGGATAGTAGGCAAAATCAATGAGGGAAGGAGAGTATTGCTCAGCGGTCTGAATCTGGAGAGAGCAGTTCTGGCATTTAATTCCATCGGAATTGCAAGGCGGGCACTTGACCTGGCAATAGGGTACGCATCCGAGAGAAAACAATTCGGCAGACCTATAAGTGATTTTGAATTGATTCAGGAAAAGCTTGCCTATATGTATACAAAATTCGAATCCTCCCGGCTTTTTGCCATGGAGGCCCTGAAAAGAGTGCAGGAAGACCGGATGAATTCCCTGGATGCAGCTTCAGCAATACTTTATGCATCAGAATCTTCAGAATATATCGCAAGGGAGGCTTTGCAGATTTTCGGGGGTTATGGATACATAAAGGATTTTGAGATAGAGAGGGTTTTCAGGGATTCAATACTCCTTACAATCGGTGCAGGAACCAATGAAATAAGAAAAAAGGTAATAAGTGAGGCATTGATAAAAAAATATGTGAGAGGTGGAAGAAATGGCCTTTGAACCCAGAAAAGTTTACATGGTATCCGGTGGCATGACAAAGTTCAGAAAATCAAATTTCAATGAAGATTTCAGGCTCAATGTCAAAAAATCACTGGACTATGCATTAAAGGATGCAAGTATTGGTATCAGGGATATAGATGGTTCTGTGTCTGCATACTTTTCCGATCATCTCCAGGGGCAGCTCATAGCCGGTGCCATGTCCAACGACTTTATAGGACTTGCAGGAAAGCCATCCAAGAGGATTGAGGGAGGAGGTGCCACAGGTGGGCTGGCGTTTCAGACTGCCTATGAGGAAATTGCATCAGGTAATATGGATACCTGCCTGGTATATGGATTCGAAAACATGTCACACGTTGGAACTTGGAGGGGAAACGATATCATTGCATTGGGAAGCGACGCAAATTTTGATTATCCACTGGGTGGTTTTTATACTGCATATTATGCACTAATGGCAACAAGGCATATGCATGAATTTGGAACAACGGAGGAACAAATGGCGAGGATATCCGTGAAGAACCATAGAAATGCAATGCACAATCCATATGCCCAGGCACCCATGGATATAACGGTAGAGGATGTATTAAACTCTCCTGTTGTCTCCACACCTCTGAAAATGCTTGATATATGCCTTATGTCTGATGGTGCAGCCTGTGCAATACTTGCTTCAGAGGATGCTGTAAAATCATTTTCATCCAAACCCGTCCTTATAAGATCAATCGGTTCTTCAAGCGATACCATGAGGCTTGCTGACAGGCCTTTCGGGGATGTTCCGCTTCTGCCTAATGAGAACAGCCAGATGTATAAGGGCCTTAAATACCCTGGAGTTCACTCCTTTAGGGCAGGAAGGCTGGCGGCCAAAATGGCATATGAACGTGCTGGCATCAAAAATCCTGAAAAGGAAATAGATTTCGCTGAACTTTACGATGCCTATACATCGGCAGAAATACAGGCATATGAGGATATGGGATTCTGTCCATATGGCCAGGGAGGCAAATTCATAGAAGATGGGAGATCCATGCTGGGTGGTGACATACCGGTGAATATGGAAGGAGGTCTTCAGGCATCTGGGCATGCCATAGGGGCAACGGGAATAATGCAGGCAGTGTATGCTTTCTGGCAGCTTCAGGGATCCATACAAAAACATATGGGCAATGGAAAGCTTCAGGTCAAAAATCCATCCAGGGGACTGATACACAGCCATGCTGGAACCGGAGCCTATGAGGCAGTAACCATAATGGAGGGGGTTTAAATGGCAAGGGGAAAATTACTGAAAATTGATCCGGTGATAGTTGAATGGAATTACAGTACAGAATACAGGCACAGCTATGCCCAGGATTCACCGTTTTTTGCTGCACTGGGTGAAAACAGGCTTCTGGGTTCAGGGTGCCCGGAATGTGGGTACAAATATGGAACATACAGGAAATATTGCATGTACTGTGGTGCAGAGACCGAGGACATTGAACTTCCACTAACAGGAAAAGTTCATTCCTATACAACATGCTACTATTCAGGGGAAAGCTTCCGGGATGATGTGCCATTTACCCTGGTACTTGTGGAATTTTTCGGTATAGATTCACTGTTTATGTCCCGGCTCTATACAAAGGATAATAGTAAAATAAGAATAGGGATGGAGATAGTTGCTATATTCAAGAAATTTCAGGATTTCACTGTGAATGATGTTTACTTTGTCCCTATCTAGAAAGTCTGTATGCTTCCACGGAAATATTCCCTGCACTATTTCTGTTCCTGAATGCAGCCAGGAAAAGTAATTCAGATATGGAGGTTTGGGGCAGTAATATAGACAACATAATCTATTCATGCCGAAGAGAAAGAATGCGGTAAAATTGTAATTATTGTGATATCGCAATGGAAAGCATGATTAAAGATTAGTGCACCCACACAATAATATTTGAAAACATACTATATTATTTATTGCTAAATTATTTGTTAATATTGTTACCGAAATATATATATATATATATATATATTCATGCATTTATATCATTATGAATAGAAAGAAGGTAATAATAGGTGTGTTGATGGCAGCAATATTTGTAATGGTTGCTTTTGTCCCGGCGGCAAATTATGTATCGAGTGATAGAATTAATGCCAAACAAATTCACATGTCTCCAGAGGCTAAACCCATATCAACTAATGTTAACTCAGTTTCCAATTTCAACCACAGACAGGGTAACACATCTATAAGCTACTCAATTCATAACAACATCCTTTATACTAACATTTATGAGCAAGGTAAAATTCCGGCCAAGGAGCAATTTCAAAATATTACATTAACAGGAAACAATATTCATGACAATATAGTAATTGGAAAAAATTCTATGGATATTATTATGGAGACTCATCTGGGCGGTATAAAAAACCGAAACCAAACCTCAGCTTATAGAATGACAACATCATCAGGAAGAAGTTATTCTTTTACCATAAACGATCCTACGTACCACAAATCATTTAGTTGGGGGCAGGCTTGGGTATCATGTTCTTCAATTACATTTCATGGAAGTATCGGAAAAGGTGGTTTTAAATACATGGTAGCAGCGATCTTGTTAACTGCTGAAGGACTTTCTGCAGCTGTATACGCTAGCACTGCCTTTATAGCTTCAATTGTAGGCATACTTTCAGGGGTTGTTGTTATAGCATGGGCGGCATTTGTAAATGACCATCCTACAACCAATGGAAATTTCATTCCATATGTGGAAATGGGTTTCAGCGAGGGAAAGTGGTGGGATCCATGGGATACCGGAGCTTATGGAGAATTGGGTGCCTATTCTAACCAAGCGTTTAGTATAACTGGGGAGAAAACTTATTCTGGGGGATACGGATATTGGCCATTCTTAACCTCAATTCCCGTCTCTAACACAATGGAATGGTCTGAAAGTGTGGTACCGCACGCTTCAGTATGGCCGAGCTTAAATCCACCATGGTGATTAATATGGAATTACAAGAATCAATAAATAGAAAAAAATTAAAAAAATTAAAAAAATTAAAACTATATACAATCGTATTTGTAGTTATAAGCATATTATCCCTTTCTATAGCGATATATCAGTTGATTTTTCTCAGTTCAGGAATAAGAGTATCTTTTATGTACAATTATATGGCAGGAACTTTACCTACGTTTTTTGCTTCATATTTTATTGTTGATGGGGTTCCTTATTTGCAGTATTACCGGAGCACAATTAGGGGAAAAATACAAAGGGGAACTTTCGGTTTGTGGACATACCTTAACATTTCACCTGCTTTTTATTATCCATTTCTTTCCTTTGTAATGGATAATTTTGGGCAACCCTCGTTATTGGTATATATATTGAATATTGGAGTTCCAATAATCATGTCAAGTGTTCTTGAATTTATCCCAATACATTACTGGCGTATAAATAGACGTCTTAAATCTAATATTTACCAACATTAAATCCACCATGGTGATTAATATGGAATTACAAGTATCAATGAATAGGAAAAAAATAAAAAAATTAAAACTATATACAATTGTATTTGTAGCTATAAGCATATTATTGTTATCCATAACGGGATACCAATTGATATTTCTCAGCTCAGGAATAAGAGTATCTTTTATGTACAATTATATGGCAGGAACTTTACCTACGTATTTTGCCATATATTTCATGATTGAGGGAGTTTTTTATTTGCAGTATTATCTAAATACAATTAGGGGAAAAATACAAAGGGGAACTTTCAGTATGTGGATATTCTTTAACTTTTTACCTGTTTTTATTAATTTAATTGGTTTTTATTATCTACTTGTAATTTTACATACAATTGGGCAACCCTCGTTATTGGTATATATATTGAATATTGGAGTTCCAATAATCATGTCAAGTGTTCTTGAATTTATCCCAATACATTACTGGCGTATAAATAGACGTCTTAAATCTAATATTTACCAACATTAAATCCACCATGGTGATTAATATGGAATTACAAGTATCAATGAATAGGAAAAAAATAAAAAAATTAAAACTATATACAATTGTATTTGTAGCTATAAGCATATTATTATTATCCATAACGGGATACCAATTGATACTTCTCAGCTCAGTCAAAACGTTTCTTTTATGTACAATTATATAGCAGGAATTTTACCTACGTTTTTTGTTTCATATTTTATTGTTGATGGGGGATCTTATTTACAGTATTACCGGAGCACAATTAGGGGAAAAATACAAAGGGGAACTTTCGGTTTGTGGACATACCTTAACATTTCACCTGCTTTTTATTATCCATTTCTTTTACTTGTAATAGATAATTTTTGGAGGCACTCGTTTTTGGAATACGTATTGTATCTAGGGGTTCCAATAATTATTTCAAGTGTTCTTGAATTTATCCCATTACATTACTGGCGTATGAATAGACATCTTAAATCTAATATTTACGAACATTAAATTATCTATAATCAATGCAAGAGATAAATCGGAGATCCTGAAACACTATTCAATCAGAACAATGACCTGTTTAGTTGATAAAGAACAAGAAGCCGGTTAGAATATAGAGAGATTTTAAATAGATCAATGCTTTAGAATTATAATGCAAAAAACTTCCAAAGAATTCTATTCAGAGCGAGGAGTTGACTGGCTATCTCATAAAAAGAATAATGAGCGCTCGAAGGAAGAGTTGTCTTATATTGTGCGATTACTGAGAAAAGATTGGAAGATCCTGGATCTGGCATGTGGATATGGCAGACTTACTATTCCTCTGGCCGAGATAGGATACAAGATGGAAGGAATAGACATAACTCCAATATTTATTGAAAAAGCAAAGGAAGAGGCAAAGAAAAAGAATCTCAATATTGAATTCAGAGTCGGGGACATGATAAACTTGCCTTATGATAGTAACTCATTTGATGCCGTTATCTGCATGTGGAATGCTTTCAGCGAGCTTGTGCTGGAAGATGAACAGGTTAGTGCAATATTGGAAATCTATAGAGTACTCAAAAAAGATGGAATGTGTCTCATTGAAGTGAGAAATCATAGATCAGGTAAACTTATAGCGGCAAACATGATCGACGGATATGATGCAATGCCAAGTTATAATCATACGAGAGGCAGTATGAAAAAATTAATGGAGCTCTCAGGACTAGAGGATTATAGGGTATTTATTGACAACTTTGGTGGACGAAATAGGCTTTTCCTGGAAATAAGAAAATATTAGCATCCCAAAAACATCAATATCATTATTTATAAGTAAAAGTCATTGTTCAATGGAAATATTCAAAGGAGTGCCATCCCGCATTTGCCATGCTTGTTGCGAAATTGTGACATCTGGATATTACATTTATAATAAGGCCTTAAAGGCAATGAGATCATGATTTCCTACAAGGACGTTAGAAATGTTGTGTTATATATAAATCATCTCTCTTTACCATTCTTTCTAGTTCTTATATAGATATTATAACATAGATAGGGTTAAACAGAAGGTGAAATTAAACGATAAAAGGACATAATACATAATACATAATACATAATTAGGCAAGATGAGGTAAATTTTGATCTTGAAAAATTAATTTATCAATCAGGTTACAACATAAATAGTGGAAACCGCCTCATATGGAAAAATTCAATTGTTAATTGGATGAAAAACTACGGTATTATATTTTTTATTTTCTTAATATATAATAAATATATTAGTGAAAAAACTATTATTCCCACGGCATATAACATAATCGTAATATCATAATTTTTCAACATTAAAGCAATTACAGTAACAATAAAGATATATGAAATTGCAGGCAAAAATAAAAATTTAAATTGTATATTTTCTATATATAAATATGTGGACTTGTTAATTTTATTCATATTTAATTTTATTTTATTTTTTCCCGTATTATAATATAACAAATATCCAGCAAATGCAATTACACCCAATATACCAAAATAATTATGCGATATTACAATTTCCATAGCGCCAATGATTCCTGCAATAGACATAGGAATTGAAAATCTTTTCCACTTTGTTAGTTCATCCATTTTACCACCCAGAACTGTTACAAGTTGTTGCCATAGCAGCAGTACTCCCAATGGCTAAACCAATTGCCAGAAGCCACAGGGCAGCTACCAGACCTAATGTAGCCGGGACATATAAGGCTCCACCGAATACAGCACTCCACGCTCCTATAAACTCTATTATACTAAATACACATGCCCAAGTCCAGTATATTGCTATCTCTATCGTTTTATCAATGCCAATATTCATAATACCATTATTCGTTGATTTCAACATACTGTTCATTGCCGATGCAATATATGAATATTCTATGCCAAACCTATCTAATGTCTTATTACTGAAATACATATAATTAAATGATACTAATTTTATACTATTTATTAATTTTTCCATTACATTGCTATGCATAATTATTTACTGCAAATTTTTATTCCTTAAAATTTTATTAAAATAAACTATATTATATACAATGGCAATTAACATCAATCCAAACAGTATTGAAAATATGTATCCTAAAATATACTTTTTGTTGATAAAGAAAATAATTGAACTATATAATAATCCTATAGATAATGATGTGTAACCGAAAATCGTCCACTTTCTGGCTTTACGAATTTTAGCAAATTTTTTGAATTCTAAATTTTCATCATTCGCTTTCATATTACCAGCCACCAAAACATGCATTTCCTACACCATATTTTAACGTTTCTATTGTGTGGGTACACAACTTATACTTTGCCGTATTACACAGTCAAGTTTACAGATCAAACGATTTTCTTACCAGCCTGAAAAACACGGATATAACGGCAATGTTATAACTGGAAACAGCGATGCTGGTAGCCCCTATGGAAACATAATATACACTTATTACCAGCTTTCTCACCAGAAGAATTGGGGACACTCAAATAAATTTTCAATAACGCCCAATTTGAATATTCATGAAAGCCCCGTTATATTTCCGTTACTGTCAATATCTATTTTCTCCGCTGCTGGATGCCTGGGCAATCCTGGCATTGTCATTATGTTTCCCAGTATGGGTATTATGAACTCCGATCCTCCATTGATAACAATGGAATTTACCTTTACCTTGAAATTTTCAGGTACGTTTAAAAGCGAAGGATTATCTGAAATAGACGATTGTGTTTTTGCCATGCACACATAGAATTTTCCGAAGCCGTTATTCTCTGCACGTTTAATATCCATAAGTGCTTCCTTTGAAAATTCAATGTCCCGGGCACCATATACCTTCCTGGCAATTTTTTCAATTTTTACCCTTATCGGATCATTTATGTCATAGGCGTAAGTGATCTTATTTTCACGGATAGATCCAAGCACCTTTTCAGCAAGCTGTATTCCACCTTCCCCACCCTGGGAATATACATTTGAAATGGCATATTTTATTTTTTTAGTATCCAGAATCTCCGATGTAGCCTTAATTTCATTATCAGTGTCAACAGGATGTATATTCAACGCAACAACAGGTTCGATTCCAAAATTCTCTATATTTTTTATATGTGCAAACAAGTTTTCAATTCCTGTTTTGAGTGCCGGTACATTTTCCTCATCTATATTTTTGGCACCGCCATGATGCTTCATCGCCCGTATTGTGGCAACTATCACTACAGCGTCCACAGGTATTTTAGCTTCCCTGGTTACTATATCCATGAATTTTTCAAAACCCAAATCTGAACCGAATCCTGCTTCAGTAACTGTATAATCAAACATGTTAAGCGCAGCATAGTCTCCAAGAATGCTGGATGTTCCGTGTGCTATGTTTCCGAAAGGCCCGGTGTGTATAATTGCAGGGACATTTTCTACGCTTTGAACAATATTAGGTTTCAGTGCATCTGAAAGCAAAGCCGCCATGGCCCCGTTGGCCTTTATGTCCCTGGCAAACACAGGCCTGTTATTTGTTGTATACCCTATTATTATATTTCCAAGCCTTTCTTTCAGGTCTTCATATCCCTTTGAAAGCGCCATTATAGCCATTATTTCCGATGCGGCAGTAATGACAAATGAATCACTTGCAAGAATTCCATTGCTCTTTGGACCATCTCCTACTATTATGGATCTCAATGATCTGTCATCCATATCCACAGTTCTTGGAAAGGTTATTTTCTTCACATCAATTCCAAGTTCATTTCCATAATATATGTGATTATTTATCATAGCAGAAAGTAGATTGTGTGCAGCTGAAATTGCCGGAAAATCACCTGTGAAAATAAGGTTTATCTTATCGGATGGTTCTACCGTTGATTTCCCCCCTCCAGTTGCACCACCTTTTACACCGAAGCACGGGCCAAGTGACGGTTCCCTTATTGCAATGCCGGCATTTTTTCCCAGTCTCTTCAATGCCTGTGCCAGACCTATGGCCGTTGTGGTTTTTCCCTCACCGGCAGGTGTAGGCGTCATTGCGGTTATCAATATGAGCTTACCATGATTTTTTTCCGGATTGCAGTTTGAAATTCCAATTTTTGCAGCATATTTCCCGTATGAATCATAATCCTTTATTCCAAGCATCTTCATGATTTCCTGTATATCTTGCAACATAAATATACAATAACAAATACATAGTAAAGATTTTTGATTAGGGAATAATAGAATTTTCTATTTTCCTTGCCCTATCCATCGTGCATTCTACAGTTTCCATAAAGAATCTTAATTTTAATAATTCTTCTTCCCTGTAATCCTCTTCTTTCTGGAATTTTAGATTTATTTTTATATTGTTCACAGAAGTATGAACGGCGGTATAAGCCATGTAAGCTGCAGATAAGTCATCAGTTACCAGATTCATGTTTCCGTATTCACCAAGAAAAACCGCATTTTCCATATTATGAAGCGAAATCCCTGCGATTTTCCATGATACCTGAACACTTTTTTTTATTGCCATGTTTATTGCATTAACCCTTCCACTATCACTTTTTTCCATATGTAAAGCATCCATAATGCCCTGGAAGGCTTTTTCGTCCTCACCGCTGAGGATCTTCAACTCCCCAATAATGCTGTCAGATTCCCCTGATATTCTTTTGAAATGGTCTTCATATGGTGCCAGTTTCTTTTTTCCTATTGACAGTAGAGATGCCATGGAATTTAGAGATGCTGCAAACATAGACGATATGGCAGATGCAGACCCACCTCCTGGTGTTGCGGAAGAGCTTTTCAGCTTTGATATATACTCATCGAGATCCATTATATAGAATAAATTATCCTTTGAAAAACATTGTTATTTTATTGCTAATAAAAGGGCATAATAAATATATAATATGTAAATAAAATATATATTTTTTTATTATCTAATTAGATAACAAATATTTATCCAATACTGGTCAAACAATATTTTTACTATGATAAAATATCCGGTAAAAAAAAGTTTTAAATTCTTTTATGTGTTGGTGATGTTACACTCGTGATGCAAGATGATTAATGTTTTAAATAATGTAATAAAAAGGGACGGGTCCAGCGTACCATTCGATAAGAAAAAGATAGCTATGGCAATATTCAAGGCCATGTTATCAGTCAAAGCAGGATCCATGGAAGAAGCAAACAAGCTTGCGGATATTGTTACCAAAGAATTGGAAAAAGGAAACACTGAGCCTACAGTTGAACTGATACAGGATACTGTTGAAAACGTGCTCATGACACATAAGATAAATGGTGTTTCCTATATATCAGTAGCAAAGGCTTACATACTTTACAGGGAAAAGAGAAACACCATAAGGCAGGAGAAAGAGTTTATAGGTGTAAAGACGACCTTAAATTGAGCGTAAATGCAGTAAAAGTGCTTGAAGCCAGATATCTGTTCAAGGACTCTGAGGGAAAAATAATAGAAACGCCCAGGCAGATGTTTCACAGGGTGGCAGTACATCTTGGCATAATACAGGGTCTTTATGATTATATATCATACAGGAAAACCGGCAAACTAAATGAGAAGGGAACTGTTTACTCAGGCATAACAAAAACCCAGGAGGAAGAATTGAAGAGGGCTTTTAATGAACTGAAAAAAGAGAAAACCCTTGATGGGAGCTATGATGAATTTATAGATTTTCTACAGACAAAAAAGACCATGGTAAATTACTGGATCGACAGATTTGAAAATATGATGACCAGGTTGGAATATGTACCTAATTCACCCACACTTATGAATGCAGGAGGCCCTCTTGGACAGTTAAGTGCCTGTTTCGTCCTTCCTGTGGACGACAGTATAGATTCCATATTTGATGCACTTAAGGCAACAGCCGAAATACACAAATCCGGAGGAGGTACAGGTTTTTCATTCAGCCGACTGAGGGCAAGTGACGATATAGTTGCTTCAACTAAGGGTGTGGCTTCCGGGCCCGTATCGTTTATGCGGATATTCGACGTAACCACAGATGTTATAAAGCAGGGCGGAAAGAGGAGGGGTGCCAATATGGGCATACTGAACTACAACCACCCTAATATAATGGATTTTATAAATAGCAAAGACTCTGAAAACAAGATCCTGAGCAATTTCAACATATCTGTTGGCGTGAATGATGAATTCTTCGAAAAGCTGGACAATGATGACTATATAGATCTGATAAATCCAAGAGACGGCAGAGTCACTGGCAGGGTAAAGGCTTCCACATTGTGGAATTCCATAGTTAACCATGCATGGACAACAGGTGATCCAGGAATGATATTCCTTGACGAAATCAATAAGAAAAACCCCGTAAAGAACATAGGAAATATCGAATCAACAAACCCCTGTGTTACTGGTGATACAAAAATATACACAGCAAAAGGAATAAAAACTGCGAAAGAGCTATACGAGGAAGGTGAACCATTATATGTAAAGATTGATGGAAGATTCGGTGGCAGTTTTAAGCAATCTTCAAATGTTATATATACGGGGTATAAAGATGTATACAGAATAACAACAAGTGAGGGTTTTGATATAACTGTTACAGGAGACCATAAAATATACAGCCAGGAGAGAGGCTGGGTAGAGGCACTAAATCTTAAAAAAGGAGAAAAAATCAGAATATTGAACGAGGGAGGATCTTTCGGTTCTCACGGCAATATTGAGGAAGGCAGGGTTTTAGGATGGCTTGTTGGAGATGGCCAAATAAATAAAGGCAGTAATAATGACCGTGCTGTTCTATCATTCTATGATCAGGACAATTCATTAGCCCCCCAGTTTGAAAACTACGTAAACAACATAATAAGACCGTCGACCAATAACCGTGACTACCATGTAGGGATGGTGAATATTGAAAGCAGGAACTGCATTACAATAGCATCAGAAAGGCTTAAAGAGTTTGCTGCTGCATATGATTTAATAGATGAGAAACTGAAGGTTCCAGATAAGGTTTTTACAGGCACAATGGAAATGCAAAAAGGCTTTTTACAGGCACTATTTGAGGCTGACGGGACTGTACTAAAAGCCGGGAAATCTAGATATGCTGTGAGACTGGGATCTATAAGCCTGAATTTATTGAAGCAGGTGCAGGCACTGTTATTAAACTTCGGTATATACAGCTCTGTTTATGAAAGCAGGAAAAAGGCAGGCATCAAAATGTTACCGGATTCCGGAAGAAATATGAGGGTATATACCGTACAGGATTTCCATGAACTCAATATACCAGGAGAGAATTTAATAAGATATACAAACCTAATAGGCTTTATATCTGAAAGAAAGAATGCAAGGTTAAATGAAATAATAAAGAGTTACACACGGGGACCGTACAAAACCTCTTTCACCGCCAGAATAAACAAAATAGAATATTCCGGAAAGAGCGATGTATACGATCTGGTAGAACCCTATACTCATTCGTTTGTAGCTAACGGAGTTGTAGTACATAATTGTGGTGAACAACCGTTATTGCCTTACGAATCATGTAATCTCGGCTCAATAAATCTTGCAAAATTTGTAGAAAATGGAACATTTAACTATGAGAGATATAAGGATACAATAGCAGTAGCCACAAGATTCCTTGAAAATGTTGTGGACGCCAATAAGTTCCCGGTAGAATCAATAAAGAATATGACAAGGAAGACAAGAAAGATAGGCCTTGGGATAATGGGATTTGCTGATGCACTGATAATGCTTGGAATTCCGTACAACAGTAATGAAGCCCTGGAATTTGGTGAACACGTCATGAAAACCCTCAACGATGAATCTCACAGGGAATCACAGAGACTTGCGGAGGAGAGGGGAGTATTTCCTGGATGGTACGGATCAGAATACGAAGAAAAGGGCATAAAAATGAGGAATTCAACTACAACCACAATAGCTCCCACAGGGACAATATCCATAATAGCAGGATGTTCCTCATCAATAGAACCCCTATTCGCCCTTGCATTTGTAAGGCATGTACTGAACGGCCAGGAACTGCTTGAGGTAAACCCTCTCCTGGAGGATGTATTGAAATCCAGGAATCTCTGGACCCAGGAATTAATGGAAAAAATAGCTGAAACTGGAAAGCTCGGCAATCTGGACCTTCCAGAAGATGTTAAGAAACTATTTATTACAGCACAGGAGATTGATCCAGACTGGCATGTTCTCATGCAGGCAACGTTCCAGAGATACTGTGATTCTGGAGTTTCAAAAACAATCAACCTTCCATATGAGGCAACGCCAGAGGACATAGCTAAATCATACCGCCTCGCTAAAGAATTGCACTGCAAGGGGATAACTGTATACCGGGACAGGAGCAAGACACAGCAGGTGCTATATACTGGCACAAACCAGAAAAAGAGCGATGAGGAAAAAAAAATTGACCTCACAATGAAGATGCCTGATAAACTGTTAAAACTGGACGCAACCTTTGATCCTGCATGTCCAACTGGAAAGTGTGATTTATAATATAGATAATCACATATTAATTCCCATAAAATATTTATTCTATAATCTATTATTATATTCATGGTATTAAAATCGCAGGAGAGAGGAGACCTTGAAAATTTTATAGATGAACTTGAGCTTAATTCAAAGGAAACATATAAATTATGGAATTTTAAAAATAAAGATGAATTTGTGGCATTTATCAAGGGCTATATTTTCGGAAGCTTTACAATGGGAGTCATTGATAAAAATAAAACAATAAACAAGAATTTCATGCTGCAAGAAGATGATATAGATGAAATCATAGCCATAATAGAAAGGCGGTCTGGGGAATTTAAAGAAAATCTTGATAAATAATAAATTTGTCATAAAATTTCTATTGCAACTATTCTATATATAAAAAATGCCATAAATTCTCCCAAAAATCAGATAAAATTCCTGTAATATCCCATATTATATAGGAAATTCAAAAAAAATATATAATTAAATACAGGTGTTATTTCCCACATTGAAAAAATTATATAGGGTTTCAATATGGGCTATTATGGATATAGCAGTCCTTGTTAAGCAAACAGTGGATATGGACCAGATTAAACTAAATGACGAAAACGAGCCGATAATGGACAACCTTCCACTGAAAATGGATATTTTAAGTAAAAATGCAGTCGAGGCCGCAGTACAGCTCAAGGAAAAGTATGGCGGAAAGGTTACAGGCATAATATTCGGAACAGAGAGATCCACATCGACCATGAAAGAGGCATATGCAATGGGTGTGGATGAAGGTACAGTAATAAAAGGATATAAAAAATCAGATCCAATGGTCACCGCCGGGGTCATTGCAGAAGAACTGAGAAAAGCCAAATATGACATTATTATTCTGGGAGACCAGTCATCTGATTCATATTCTGGACTTATGGCAGGATTAATAGCCTCAGAGCTGGAAATAAACGTCATAACAAATGCCATTAATATAGAAATTAAGGATAATACTGCGGACATTACAGTGGAATCCGAGAATGAGGACGTTACAGTAGAAACGGATCTACCTGCAGTAGTTTCAGTTGCACAGGAAATAAATGAGCCAAGGCTTCCCAAGGTCATGCAGATTATGATGGCTGGTAAGAAAAACATAAACATTGTGGATGGGAATCCTAAATATGAGGATGATACAAAAATAATATCTGACAAGGCTCCAGACAGCCAGAGAAAGAAAATTATTTACGAGGATGGAAAGGGTATTGATGAAATAGCAAAAATATTGAAGGTGGTAAAATGAAGGCGCTTGTGTTTTCAGACGAACCTAAAAATGCCAGAGAGATTATAACATATCTCCGAGGAAAAATGGATATTGACGCAGTATCCCAGGAAGATAAAGAACTGGTAGAATATGGAGCAGATACTGTATACTTTTACAGGGATGGATTCGTGGACAATTTAAGTAAATTCCTCGCAGACCATATTGTAAAAAATAAATATGACCTTGTTTTCATATCTTCCACAAATCTGGGCAGGGAACTGGCAGGCATACTATCATTCAAGCTTAAGATGAAATGCATGCCCGAAATATTTTATTTTGAGAATAAGGATAAAAATATTACTAAAAGATTCTTTCATGGGGGCAAAACTGTAGTTGAGGAGGAAAGCAACCTCAGAATGTTTACCGTGTCACCGGGAATCTGCGATGCTGAGAAGGCAGATAAAAAATCAGAGGTCAGAAATGTAAGCCTGGAAAAGAGCATTTATAAAATAATAAACGTAAAAAGCAAGGAGACCGCAGGAACAGACATAAGAAATGCAAAGGTTATAGTTTCCATTGGAAGGGGACTGGGAAGCCAGGAAAACATAGAAAAGGTAATGCCGCTTGTGGAAACACTTCATGCAGAAATTTCCGGTTCAAGGCCTGTCTGCCTTGATTATAAATGGCTTAGTGAGGACAAGCAGGTCGGGCTTTCGGGAAAGAAAGTAAGGCCAGATTTTTACATAGCTTTGGGGATATCCGGTCAGATACAGCATATTGCAGGAATAAGGGGTTCAAAGACAATAATAGCCATAAACAAGGACAAAAGCGCCCCCATATTTGAAGAATGTGATTATGGAATTGTTGGAGACCTCTTTACTGTTGTACCAGAACTTGTTGAAAAACTCAAAAAATAATTTAAATTTTTAACATTTGCGGGTTGGTATCATTCTTTGGCAATATAGTGCATGAAAACGAGCTAAGGGTTGTAGTGGGGATCCTCAG
>NZ_KI542735.1:0-1773 GCF_000496155.1 Ferroplasma sp. Type II | reverse complement strand
CGTCTGGACGCCTCCCATGACCGGTGGTATTCCCTCCAGCATCTGTTCTTCGCTTAGGCCCAGGCCCTTAGCAGAAACCTTGCAATATGTAATACCTATTCCAACAGATTTCATGTTGTTCACAAGATCTACTATTGGCTTTATTCCATTGGAGTCTTTTAAAAGATTTTCTACTCCTCTTCCAAGAAACATAAAATTTACTGTGGCTCCAGCATTTTTAACAGAGTTGTATGAAAAATTAGCAGCAACATTTGCCATGTTCAGGTCATCCTTTCCCTTTGTTAGTATTACGAACATTTTTGCCATAATCTATAATATAATGACTGTTAATAAACATAACTGCGATGTCTATCCTCATATATATATGGCAAAGGCAAGCGCCACAGCCAGAAGTGTAGATAAAGCATTTACCTGGCCTTTGGACATTTTTCCCCTGTTTTCAAACATAGCCCCCAGAAGGCTGTCTACCTGGCATCCTATAAATCCAAGTACTGTTATCAACATGAGCAGAACTATGTTAAAATTATGAAAATCCAGTATAACATATGATAGTCCTATTATAAATGAACCAAGAAGTGCTGTACCCTCACCTAAAAGTGAAATGCCTCCATTTACCCCTGGTGTTGTTCTTTTGAATCCTGTAATCATATAAACATTCCTGTCAAACACCCCTATTTCTGAGGCGAAAGTATCCGCGTTGACAGAGGCAAATGAAACGCTGAATATGAGAAAATAGGGAAATCCGCCTATATGTGCAGCATGCATTACAGCTATTCCTATTCCTATCACTGCCGCGTAGACCACATTAGAGGCATGCCTCTCACCGTTTTCCCCTTCCTGCAACATTCTTCTAGTCTTTTCCCTGATTCTAAATTTTGTTACCATCTGGGCTGTTATGGCAAATATCAGCATGAGAATCAGCCAGTAAAGGGAGCCAAGAATCAGGATAAGAACACCAACAATAAGGGCAGCTATAGTTCCTTTCATATCAAATATCCTTAATTTAATTGACAGGATGAAAAGTATCGCTAAAATAGCAATAGAAGCTGTTATGTAATAGATATCCATCTTACACCCCCTGGGAGACCCCTTGCGAAAACGTGGGGAGGAATTGTGTAGCAAATCTCAATCCCCTGACGTATTTTACCAGTTTGACCTTCTCAGTGTTTATATTCAACTTCGTTTCTACTCCTTTTATAATGCTTGATTTTCTATGTGGAGCATTCCCAGCCGTGTATGTATTTCTCCGGTCTAGTTTCTGCTTTTCTTTCATGTTTTCAAGCCCCAACGTCATGGAAATTCCTCTTTGCATTATCTAAAAGAAAATGCATTGACCCCATCAGACATTAGATGTCATATAGTGTAAACATATAAATTGTTTATCCTGAATTCACTATTTGAGAAAATTATCCGGAGGGACATGCAATATAAATAAGTAATTCAATAAACATATATATTTACTAAAAATATATAGTAAATGCTTAATATACATTGTGAATATATATACAATGATAGAAATTGAAGAGCTAAAAAATAGTATAAATAAAAACCAGAATATAGATTATCTGGGAAATATAAAATTAATGGTATTCGATATGGATGGTGTTTTACTGAAAAATAGAAATTCATGGGATGTAATAATACACAGGTCAATGAATAAAAGGTACTCAGGGCCAGGAATGAAATACACATTTGATTATGTATACAGAAACGGAGNTGCCTGAACACCTCTATGAAAACCTTACTGAAACCAAAATCAGGACATATTAAATC
>NZ_KI542734.1:65876-67382 GCF_000496155.1 Ferroplasma sp. Type II | reverse complement strand
CAGCTTTTTTGTATATGCTGGCATTAGATGCCGACAATTGCTTTAAAGCTGCTGTACCGGTAACATTTATTCCTGAGTTAAATTGTGTATCTATGGCTGATTTGCTTCCACCGTCATTAATATTAAAGCTTAGATTCTGATAATAGGGCCCATAATAGTAGCATGCGTATTGACTTGAATTTGGGTTCCTTGACGGTACCTTATCCTTGAATATTTCACCCTTGCCAATACCTGAAGCTATTATGGTTACGGAGATATCGTTGGCCCTGTTCATAACAACGGCATGTAATGATAGATAATTGTCCATATTGGCATTTGATTTTGAATAATCATAGGAAGATGAAAGATCCCCTGTTACATAGGTATAAGATGGGAGGCCGTTGCTGTTATGCTTAATAGGGTATATGGTATTATTCCCGTCATAGCCCATCTCATTCATGTACTTCTCAACATGTATGTTTGAATTCCCGAATGTGGAATATGAATTGTGGAAGAATACTGATGGTTCTGGTGCCATAGAATGCATTGAATAGAATTCTGATCCTGAAAGGTATTCTGCATGGAAATTAATATTGCCAGGCATAGAGTTTACATCATAGAGTAGAACTCTGTCGTTACACAGAGCCCCCTCGTCGAACGCAACGAGCGGTTTTCCCGCATTGCGCTCACCGACTGCTTTCATGACATAGTATTATGGCGTTTTCCCAGAAAGGTATGCGGTTTTGTATCCATAATTGAGAGTCTGTCCGGAATGTCCCTGTTTTTCCATGTACGTGGTATGTTATGCTGATGACAGTACATATACATAAGTCTGCACTGTGCATAGTCCCATATTCCTGTGAAAATGTTGGATGCTAGGCTGTGTTCAAAGTAATTTCCCCATCCTCTTAATACTGGGATGAGCATCTCCTTCGCCTCCTCAGGCGTCATTAAAGAGCGTACACTGTTATTTGTGAGGATCAGGATCTTTTCCCTTATTCTCATCTCGGATTTAGGAGAGGGAAACCATCTTGTTACCCTCTTCTTCCTCCATTGGGAATACTGCCTCACAAACCTGAAGCCAAGAAAGTCGAAACCCTCTTCTGCCTTTACTATTCGTGTCTTTTCCGTGTTCATTGTGAGATCAAGGTCTTGCATGATCTCGTCAAGTTTCTTCTTTGCCACTGTTGGATTGCCTGTCAGTAAGATGAGAAAGTCATCCGCGTATCTTATAAGATGGGCATCTTCTCCATATCTCTTCTGCAATCCAGAAGATTTCCATTGTTTATCCAATTGGTCAAGGTATATATTGGCAAGTAATGGTGACAGGGGAGAACCCTGAGGCGTTCCCCTGTCCTGTGTGTGTACCTCATTGTCTTCCATTATGCCTGCGTCAAGGAATTGCCGTATAATGTGGAGCATTGCCCCGTCTGATATCTTCTTTGCAACCTGTTCCATGAGTTTGTGCTTATCGATGTTGTCAAAGCATGCAGTTATATCTGCATCTATGATGTTCTCACAGCCGAA
>NZ_KI542734.1:36474-65774 GCF_000496155.1 Ferroplasma sp. Type II | reverse complement strand
TTGGAAGTGTGTATTGAGAACACCACCTTTGAAGGGTATGATGATGTGGATAATCCATTGCAATCTCTGGCACATCTAATGTTTCCCCCACCTGCTGCAGTCATATTAAACTGTATGCACAAATGCTGCCCATTATCAGATTCCCTATATGCCGTATTTCCTATTATTGTATTATTAAGTCCATTAATATTGCCTGTTGATGATGTTTCAGGCATGTTAATATTATGGTATATCCCATATGTAGGCTGGTGGCATATATTAGATAAGTATACGGTATTATTCCCGTCATAGCCCATCTCATTCATGTACTTCTCAACATGTATGTTTGAATTCCCGAATGTGGAATATGAATTATGGAAGAATACTGATGGCTTTGGTGCCATGGAATGCATTGAATAGAATTCTGATCCTGAAAGGTATTCTGCATGGAAATTAATATTGCCAGGCATAGAGTTTACATCCCATGTATAGGTATATACACCGGTACCGCCAATATAGACTGTATGGACATTTACTCCTGATACAATAAAGTACAGTGCTGTATCACCTGCACCACTTGATTCTGAGAATGATGTTACATCTATCTTAAGTGTAATTGCACTCTCTATGCTTGCTGATGATGGTGCACATGTTTTGCCTGATACATGCCATGAATTTACAACCTCACCTAATAATCCATTTGATACAGATGGATTGATTTTATTTGGAGAATTTGAATCAATTGCAATAGAGGGAGAAGATAGTTGTGATAAGGGCATTATTGAAAACATTGCTACAACCAGCAGGGATATAAATGTAATATATCTACGGTGCATAATAATGTAAACGTCTGACTATATATAAATGTTTGTCTTACCATTTCACCTTTATCCGGTAATGTAATTGATAATGTATGAAAAACAGTAAAAGATTCGTGTGAGAACCTATGCAATATCACAGGCATAGATGAATATTTTAGGAAAATAGATTTGGTGTAGCATACACACATATCCTGAATAATTTCCTGTATTTTACAGATATTGTTAATATGCCGTGGTTTTCATACAGTACCTTTATGTGTTGCCAGCAAGATGATATATAATATCTGTGTTTGTACTGTTTGCAACTAATAGCGATTATTAGCTTCCTGCCTAAATGATTCTATTTGCTCTTCCTTGGCAATAATATATAATTTTCATAAGATTTGTAAACAACTTGGTCGACATGAATGGATTCAGAGTTGGGCATTGTTCTGGGAATTTCGGCAAAAATTATAATATGTATTATACAATTAAAAATAATGAGAGCTTTTATTTTAAGGGAGCCAGAAAAGCTTGAGTTAATAGACATGAAGGCTAAGGAACCCGGTGAGGAAGAGATACAGATAAGGACTGTGGCCTGTGGTATATGCGGAACTGATTTCCACGCATATCACGGAAAGCATCTTGCGGTTAAATATCCAGTAATCCCTGGACATGAAATGAGTGGGATTGTCAGCAAAACTGGGAAAAACATTACTTCAGTTAAACCCGGAGACCATGTTGTGGTAGATCCCAATATTACATGCGGGCATTGCGAGTATTGCAAGGAAGGAAAGGAAAATTTTTGTGAAAACATGAGAAGCGTAGGAATTAATTATCCCGGTGGTTTCGGAGAATATGTTACTGTACCTGAAAAGGTAGTTTATAAAATTCCCAGCAATATGAGCTTTGAGGCAGCAGCAATGACTGAGCCTGTGGCCTGTATAGTACATGCCTTTGAAACCACATATGTTCATCTGGGCGGTTCTGCTGTTATCCTGGGGACAGGCTTCATTGGCCTGACGTTTTTACAGATTTTGAAGGGTATGGGGTATTACCCTATATATGTCATGGGTAGAAATCCAGTAAGAAATAAGTTAGCAAAGAAATACGGTGCAGATATGATATACACAAACATAGATGATTTAATGAAAAGCCAGATAATCGGAAAGTCTGATCTTGTGGTTGAAGCCACCGGAGATAACAGCATACTTTCAAAAACCATCGATATGGTTTCACCCTCTGGAAAGATCTTTGCATTTTCAGTTTATCCTCCGGGAGAAAATGTAAATATTGATTCCAATAGGATATACAGTAAGGAAATATCAATATTTGGGGATTTTATCAATCCATACACAATGAGAAAGGCCATTAATATGATAAGTTCGGGGCTAATAGATTATGCTGGAATGGAAGACTATACAATAAGTATTAATGACATTGGCGATCTGTTCAGCTCTGGAAAGAAAAATTTTATCAAGCCATTAATATCCTATGAATGATCTTTAAGTTTCATATTTATTTTTTCCAGTATAGTTGCCAATTGATTTATATCATCCTCTGGAAGTGATGAAATTGAATCGTAGATAATTCCCTTTATAATTTGCTCTATTTTATGATAAGTTTTTAGGCCTTCCTCCGTTATTTCAATATTGATTACACGCCTGTCCTGGCTGCTGTGCACACGTTTTACCAGATTCTTGCTTTCAAGGCCATCAGTAATATCTGTGACCCAACCTTTTGCAAGTGAAAGCGTGTCTGCAAGATACTTCATATTCTTCGGTTCGGAACTGACAAGGCGCAGTATTTTTGAATCTGTCAGGCTTAGTGATAGATCCGAAAGACTATCTTTTATTCTGGCCCCGTATTCACTCAGTATACTATCCAGCAACGACCATATAGTTAATGTTTTGTCCATGTTATCATCTTTTCATTTTTACTGCCTTATCCGACAATTCGGATTTGTCAACTGTAGATGGTTTATCCACTTTCTCTGCCCTTGATTTTTTCAAAGGCTCACGGAATATGGATATTATTGCACCCACAAATACTATTGCAGCTCCCGCATAGAATACAATATGAAGTGATTTCATGAAAGCCGGGGCAAAGATTGTGGGGAACCATGTCCTGGCAGTCATTGTGACTATTGCACTATGTGGTATTGAAGATATAGCAGAAGCAGGCAAAAGCCCCAATATTACTTTAGCCGGGTTTATGCCCAGAAGCGCCCCAAATATTGCTTCTGTTGGAGGAAGTTTTGACATTTCTGTTGCAAGGGTTCCTCCACCACCAGCAGCGTATACAGCAGATGAAAGTGTATGTGGCAGTGTTGTAGTTAATCCCAGTATCAGTATGGTAAAAAATATCCCCATGCTGGCAGTTGTACCCACGTTTCTCAGTGTGGAAAGCATACCTGAGGCAGCCCCCCTTACTTCAGGTGGTACTGAGGACATAACCGCCGAGGTGTTTGGTGCTGTAAACATTCCCATACCGGCTCCAAAAAGGAACAGCAATATGGCCATGAATATATATATGAAATCAGCAGGCAGTAGTACAAGAAGGAGGAGTGCAATTCCGGAAATTATAAGCCCGAATGATGCTATCCATCTCTGTCCATGCCCATCCGATAATTTGCCGGCTATTGGACCGAATATGCCCATTGCAACAGTCATGGGAAGCATGTATATACCAGCCCAGAAAGGTACAGAAGCATAATGGTAACCATGTACTGGGAGCCATATACCCTGGAAAAGAATGATTACCATAAACATAAAGCCCATCATACCCATGCTGGATATCATACCGGCAAAGCTTCCGGCAGTAAAACCCCTAATTTTGAAGAGACTTAGATTGAACATTGGCTGTTTTACCTTTCTCTCCACAAAGGGGAAAAGTACCAGAAGTGCCATGCCGATTATCAATGCTACTCTTACCCATGGATTTCCCCATCCCATAGCACTGGACTTATATGGCGCTATGCCGTAGGTAACCCCTACCAGCAGTATAATAAGACCACCAGCAAAGGTGATATTTCCGGGTATATCCAATCTCTGCTTTATTTTTGGGGATGTTTCCTTTAACTTCAGGTATGACCATACTGTACCCACTATTCCCACGGGTACACTAACAAGGAATATATATCTCCAGTTAATCGTGGCAAGAACCCCGCCAACCACAATTCCTATGCTCATTCCCGCTGTGGCAGCAATGGCGTTTATTCCTAATGCAAAACCACGTTCCTCTTTCTTAAAATTATCCGTAATTATGGCGTAACTGTTGGCAAATATGAATGATCCGCCTACAGCCTGGACTATCCTGAAAATTATAAGCTCCAGTGCCCCTGTGTTCCCTTTGCCTGGTGTGAGGTAAAGGAGTATTGAACCTAAGGTGAATATTGCAAAGCCAAGATTGAACAGCCTTACCCGGCCAAAAATGTCTGAAAGCCGTCCGATGGTAACAAGCAGCACTGCAGTTACTATCATATAACCCATTAATATCCAGAGAAGATAAACGAAAGACCCTGGTTCCAGGGGATTAAGCTTGATTCCGGTGAATATTGCAGGCAATGCTATAATTAAAATGCTCATATTTATGGTAGCCATCAATACTCCCATTGTGGTATTTGATAATGCTACCCACTTCTCCTGAACCATAACACTTAATTATTTTAAATTATTTAAATGTTATTTTTCGAAATTATTTACCAGTAAACATTTATTCATTAAATTAAAAATTATTTCATGTAGTAATATTCACCACTAACTTTCTGCTGGCGGTCCAGTGCACTATTTAGTTTATTTATCCTTGGCCTCCTGGTAGATTCGTCCCTTCTAAAGGTTATGCCAAGGTCTTTCAGAAACATATTCATTCCTTCTCTCATATCCATCGGCCCCATGGAATTTCCTGATATCCCCTGTTCTCCCTTGAAGATTATGAGTGCATCAGAAATTAGGTCTATAAGGTATATGTCATGGTCAACTACTATGGCACTTTTTTTATTGTTTTCCATTACACGCCTTATTATCTTTGCAACGTTCATCCTGTATGACGAATCCAGATGTGCTGATGGTTCGTCAATTAAATACAGATCTGCATCTGTAGCGAGGGTTAATGCTATGGATGTTCTCTGAAGTTCACCGCCTGAAAGGTCTCCTATGTATTTGACATAGAGTTCAGAAATATTCATTGGAGACAGTATTTCATTCTTGATGAATACATCCTCCATATGCTCTTTCAGTGCGTTTGACAGCAATTCATATACAGTTCCATCGTAATCTGTAGATATATACTGTGGCTTATATGCTATTCTGAGCTCATTTTCCACAGCACCTGAATCTGGCTTTACAACTCCAGAAAGGATCTTTACAAAGGTAGTTTTTCCCAGGGCATTCTGGCCGAGCACACCTATTATTTCCTCCCTGTTTATGTAGCCTTCCCCGATGTTCAGATTGAAATTTCCATAACTTTTTTCCATTGCGGTCCATGATGTTATTCTTGTTGTTACCGATGTTCTTTTACTTGATTTTACCGTAAAATCTATGGATGTTGGCCGTATTCTAACATTTTCTTCACGAATATATCCAGAGAGAAATGCATTTATAGCCTTATTGGTGCTTTTCTCCTTTGTAATGACTCCATATGCCCCCGGGCTTCCGTATACCAGGTTAATCTGATCAGCCATCTTATCAAGTATGGCAAGGTCATGCTCCACAACCATGACTATTTTTGACTGGGAAAGTTTTCTTATTATATCCGATACCCGTATACGTTCATTGATATCCAGATAGGATGAGGCTTCATCAAACAGGTATATATCTGCATCCTTCATCAGTGTAATTCCTATGGCAAGTTTCTGCAGTTCACCCCCGGAAAGGTCCTTTACATCTCTGTCGAGAGATGTTTTCATGGCAAGTTCATCTACAATAATATCCATGTTGCCATGGTCATTATTCTTCATTATTTCTCTTACTGTACCACTGGTAACTCTCGGTATGAGATCAACATACTGGTTTTTCAGGACAGCCTTTTTAGTCCCCCCATAAAGATCCCGGAAATATTGTCCCATAATGCTCTTTGAAAATCGTTCTATGACATAATCCTTATCGTTCTTTTTTTCAATGTTCCCAAAATTCGGCACAAGCACTCCGGAAAGTATGTTCATTGTTGTTGTTTTTCCCAGGGCATTCTGACCAAGAATGGCATTTACCCTGCCACTACCAAGTTCAGGGAGTGAATATAGCCGGAATGAATCTATTCCGTACTGATGCACAGTATCCTTGTTCAATTCATCAGGAACACTTACTATCTTTATTGCGCCGAAGGGACACCGGTTAACGCATATGCCGCATCCTATGCATAGTGATTCAGTTATTAATGGAAAATCATCTGCTTCACCTGGGAATTCTATAGTTTTTGATCCGCTTCTGACCGGTGGGCAGTAATATCTGCACTCATGATTGCACTTTTTTGGATGACACCGTTCTCTGTCTAAAATCGCAATATGCATAGCTAACTCTACCTGCCTTATTCGCTAGCTTTCCAGTACTCATCCGGTATTTCGCTGTAAATGTCAAATCTACCGTCATGTTCCACTGTGTTGCTCAGCTGCATTTCTGAAAGTTCAAGAACACGCAAAACATTGAGTATCCAGTAATGAATCCGCCATTCCCTTCCGTCAAAAAGGGTTGTTTCCTCTCTTTCAGTTTCCAGTATTCCAAGGTCTTCCATTGTATAGAAAACATCGCGGTCTTCTGGTTCAAGCATATTGTCAATGACTCTTGTACTATACCCAAAAAAATTAATAATATGCTCAGCAGAGGACTCTGATTCCTCCACTCCCATCTTCCTATTCTGCAAGCTCAAGCCATTGCTGATTGCCCTGGATAGCTCATCTATTTTTACATATGCCCTGCTTCTTAATTTTGCCATTTCCATGTTACTTGTTGCCATATTAATTCCTCTTTAAAGTAAACAGACCTTATTGCATTTAGATTTATAAGGTTATTCAATTTATAATATTATGGATACTGTATATTAACTTTGCCTAAAATCGAATGTGATACCATATATAGTTCTATATATAATATATAGATAACTGTTAAAAATTCTATTCAATAAGTCCAACTTGGACAGGCCAATGTACAGTGCACAAATATCAAAATTTTATTATTTTTATTATAAAGTATTATTCATATTAGAATCTGAATTATTTATTACAATTCTCCTTCCGAAAACCAGGCGCAGAGACTCCGTAGAAACATCTGGGAAGCAATGTACACTGAAGTGGAATGAAAGTGATTAATACCTTTAATGTATAATCTTGATTTATGGAATTGGTATTTCCAGACAGCAGGGATAGACATTATTTAGATGTTTATGAGGAATCAGCCAGTGGAGAAGTAATGATTAATGGAAAGAGATTCAATTTCAATTCTGTTAAATTTGAAAGAAGCCTTTTAACAGAGTTTTATGCCAGGAACCATCTTTTTGAAGGGTATGAGGATATAATTTCCAGAAATGTTGAAAAAAAAATCGAAAATAAAAACTCACTGGTCATGGGAATACTCAATGCAACACCAGATTCCTTTTTCAGTGGGTCAAGAATTGAAAATCAGGAAATAGTAGACAAAATGATAGACATGAAACCAGATATAATAGACGTTGGAGGCGAGAGCACAAGACCCGGGAGTACAGAGGTCGATCCCGAGATAGAGTTTGAAAGAATCAAATGGGCCATAGAATATATAAAGTCCGTATCAGGCATCCCTGTATCCCTTGATTCCAGGCATTTCTATACAGTATCCCGGGCAATGGAATACGGCATAGATTACATTAATGATATTTCTGGTTTTTCGGAGCCAAGAATGATAGATCTGGCTGTTAATCGCAATGTAAAGTGTGTTGTAATGCATATGAGGGGAAATCCACAGAATATGGGAAATTATACCCATTATGACAATCTTTATTTTCAGGTAAATCAGTATTTTTATGAAAAAACAAATGAAATGATTAAAAGAGGAATAAAACCTGAAAACATAATTATTGATCCAGGAATTGGTTTTTCCAAAGATTTCCGTGGGAATATGGATATACTAAAGTCTCCATGGTCATTTTTCGTTGGATTCGATACACTCTTTGGGACTTCAAGAAAGGGATTTATAGGAAAGCTAACGGGAAGCAGTATTGAAGACAGGCTTGGTGGAACAATAGCCACATCAATTTACCTTAACCGGAACGGAGTTGACATATTGAGGGTACATGATGTACAGCAAAATAGGGACGCCATTAATATGTATAGTTACATTGAAGATTGTTGATTTCACTGATGCTCCAAATAGGCCATACGGCAAATTGTTAATGTTAATAACGTGAAGTTTATATATTTTCTACCAATAGATGGCTTATGATGAGAGTCCCCTACAAAGTGAATCTCCCCACGGGTGAACGGTATTCATTCATAAAAAATACGCTGGGGTCAAGGGAATTATATACGGTATGTGAGGAAGCCCACTGCCCCAATATAAGTGAGTGCTGGGAAAGTGGAACGGCAACATTCATGATCCTGGGGTCGAATTGCTCACGGGGATGCAGGTTCTGCGCAGTAACTCATGGTAATATGCTTCCTCTTGATCCTGAGGAGCCACAGAAGGTATATGAATCCATAAAGCTCATGGAACTTGATTATGTAGTTATCACTTCCGTTGACAGAGATGATCTTCCTGACAAGGGATCGTCGGCATTCGCAAGTGTAATTAAAAAGGTAAAGGAACTTGAAATAAAAATTGAAGTTTTAATTCCTGATTTTGGCGGAGACCATATGAACCTGGACAGAATAATAGCCTCAAAGCCTGACGTTATAGCACACAATATAGAAACCGTCCGCAGGCTTACACCATCAGTACGTGACCCGAGAGCAGGATATGACCAGACTCTTTCGGTCCTGAAATATATAAAGGAATGCGGGAATGATGTCATCACCAAGTCATCCATCATGGTAGGGCTTGGTGAAACTGATGAAGAAGTTGAACAAACAATGAAGGATCTTAGAAATGCCGGTGTAGAAATACTTACAGTAGGGCAGTATCTGAGACCAACAAAAAAGCAGCTTGAAGTAAAAGAATATTCACCCATGTCCAGATTTAAGCATTTCGAGGAAATCGGATATGGGATGGGATTCTCCTTTGTGGCATCCGGGCCTCTTGTAAGGACGTCATACAGGGCAGCTGAAGGATACATAAAAATGAGGGATAAACATGATTGAGGAAACTGATATTAGTAAAGAAGGTTTGCTGGCCGCATATAGAAATATTGTAATGGAAAGGCTTTTTGACAAAAAAATGCTTAATGCAAGCAGGCAGGGGTTTTTACCTTTTTATATCCCACTTATGGGGCACGAGGCTATTCACATTGGAATGGGCATGGCAATAAGGGATGAGGATTTCTTTTATCCATATTACAGGGACTTTGGTGTTCTCCTGCAGATGGGAATTCCAATAGATACTATATTATCCCAGGTATTTGCCACCGCAACGGACAATGAAATAGGGAGAGATATGCCAGATCATTTTTCACTGAAAAAATACAAAATAGGTGCTGTTATAACTCCGGTGGCTGGAAATCTCACAGCGGCGACTGGAATTGCCTATGCAAAACTGTATAGAAAAGAATCAGGTTCCGTCATAACAACTTTTGGTGATGGAGCCACATCAACTCCTGATTTTCACGTATCAATGAATTTTGCCGGGGTTTACAATCTTCCAATGGTATTCTTCTGCGAAAATAACCAATTTGCAATATCTGTTCCAACATATCCAACCGATGATAAGGCATTCAATCAGACATACTCTGAGACAAGAGGAGCCATTTACAGGAAGGCTGAGGCATATGGATTTTCTGGCATACGGATAGATGGTACAAACTTCATAGAAGTATACCGTGCAACCAGAAAAGCACTTGAAAGTGCGGCCAACGAACCCATACTTATAGAGGCAATAACATATAGAATGGGCCCCCATTCCACAGCAGACGACCCGAATAAATACAGAACGGATAGGGTGCCTGAAGGCAGCCAGAAAGATCCGCTTATTGTAAGCCAGAAAATTCTTAAGGATATGAAAATAATAACAGATAGGGACATAAAGCAGATCAATGATGAGATGGAGGAAGCCACATCAAAGCTAATAGACAAATATGAAAAGGCCCCTAAACCGGACAAAGATACAATGCTTGGCAACCTTTATGAGGAGGAACCGTGGTACATAAAAGAGGAGAGGGGTGAAATATAATGACTCAGATGACAATGGTAAAAGCACTGAACAGCGGTTTAAATAATGCCATGGAGAGAGATGATTCCATCATACTTCTGGGAGAAGATGTTGGTACCGACGGAGGAGTGTTTAGGGTAACAGACGGTCTAATATCTAAGTATGGAAAGGAAAGAGTAATGGATACCCCTCTGGCCGAGCTTGGAATAGTGGGATTTGGTATAGGAATGTCCATGGCGGGACTGAAAGCTATACCAGAAATACAGTTCCAGGACTTCATCTATACTGCTATGGATCAGATAATAAACCAGATGGCAAAACTCAGATACAGGACAAATGGAGATTACACCCTGCCTATGGTACTGCGTACCCCCTATGGTGGCGGTGTTCACGGTGGGCCGTACCATTCACAGAGCGGTGAGGCTTATTTTACACATACGCAAGGGCTTACAGTTGTGACTCCATCTAATCCTTACGATGCAAAAGGATTGCTATTATCTTCTATAGAGTTGAACGATCCCGTGATATTCCTTGAACCGAAAAGACTCTACTATGCAGGGAAAATGGATGTCTCAGAGGATTATTACAAAGTTCCGCTTAGAAAAGCAAATGTAATTCGAGAGGGCGATGACTTGACAATAATCACATATGGACCGGCTGTTCCACTTGTCAAGAGCACTGTGGAGAAAAACAATATAAACGCTCAAATAATAGATTTAAGGACATTGAACCCATTTGACCTGGATACCATACTGGCAGGGGTCAAAAAAACGGGAAAGGTATTGATAGTTCACGAAGCACCAAAAATGTTCGGTGTGGGTGCAGAGCTCTCTGCAACAATTTCTGAGAAGGCAGTTGATTACCTTGCAGCACCCATATTGAGGGTAACGGGGCTGGATATACCGATACCCTTTGCTCTGGAGGAGTTTTACGTTCCCAATGAGAGAAGGATTATGGCTGCCATAGATAAATTATTAAAATATTGATTCGGTGATAAAGATGTATACAGTTAGTTTGCCGCCTATTGGCGAAGGGATTCAGGAAGGAGAAATAGTAAGATGGACGGTAAAGCCAGGAGATTCCGTTAAAAAAGATGATGAGCTGGTAGAAGTAATGACCGATAAAATAACGGTAAAAATACCCTCTCCAGTGGCAGGAAAGATAGAAAAAATACTGATCAATGAGGGCGAGACTGCAATGATAGGGGATGCAATGGTCCAGATAGATTCTCCTGACGAGTCAAATAGTCCGGAAGAGCCGGGGAAGAAAGTAGAAACACAGGCTCATCAGGAAGTATCGGTTACCACGGATGAAAAAATACCCTCTGTGAAGGCAACTCCGGCGGTAAGGGCATATGCCCGGTCAAAGAATGTTGATCTTTTAAAGGTTAGACCTGCTTCTTCTGATGGCAGGATAACAAAAGAGGATATGGATGCATATATGAAGCAGCCCATTGAGGCAAAGGCGACCACTCAACCAGCTACTGCAGTATCGGGAGAGGATGAAATATTCACGCCCACGGGCATAAGAAAAATAATATTCGACAAGATGACGAAGTCAAAGCAGATTATACCGCATTTTACCATAACCGATTTCATAGATACATCAAATATAGAAAATGCAATAAGCCAGTATTCAAAGAAAAAATATGTAAGCTTTACAGCTTTCTTTGTGAAGGCTGTAACTGTGGCATTCAAAGACTTTCCAAAATTAAATGCTGTATATAATGAAAAGGATAAAACATATACAATAAAGAAAAAATACAATATAGGAGTGGCTGTTGATTCTCCAACCGGTCTTACTGTGGTTGTTGTTAGGGATGTGGCATCAAAGAACATATTCCAGATATCAGAAGAGATAAAGGATATGGCAGAAAGGGCAAGAAATGGAAAACTTGGATTGCAGGACGTCCAGGGATCAACATTCTCAGTTACAAACATAGGATCCATAGGGGGGATTATGGCAACACCAATAATTAATTACCCGGAAGTGGCTATACTTGAGATCAATACAAGGACTTCAGGATTTGTAAACGGGGAATTAAAGCATGGACTGTATCTAACACTTGCATGCGACCACAGATTGATAGATGGGGCTGAGGCGGCACGTTACCTTGAGAAGCTAAAGGAGGTTCTTGAGTATCCATTAATGTACATAGGTGATTGAATGGATTATGATGCTGCGTTTATTGGTTCCGGTGCCGGTGGGTATTACTCTGCGATCAGGCTTCTAAAACATGGAAAAAAGGTACTGATCATAGAAAAGGAAAAATTTGGCGGTGAATGCCTTAATTATGGATGCATACCCTCAAAGGCACTGATAGAACTTAGCGAGAATATAGGTTATCTCCATGATATGCCAGGAGTTACCATGAACTATAAAATAGATATGAAGGAATGGCAGAAATGGAAGGAATCAATGGTTTCCAGGATAACCGGGGGTGCTGAAAAGCTCTGTATAAGTCTGGGGGCTAAGGTAGTCTATGGAGTGGGGTCCATAAAGGACAGGAATACTGTTACCGTTAATGGGAGCGATTATACAGTAGAAAATATAGTCATTGATACTGGCTCAGTGCCTGTAAAGATAAAGGGAATAGACGATGTTTACTATAATAGGGAAATGCTCGCTGTGGAATCCATACCCAAAAAACTGGTTATAATAGGTGGAGGATATATAGGCGTTGAAATGGGTACTGCCTTTAGAAAACTTGGATCCGAGGTTTACATCATAGAAATGAAGGAAAGAATACTTCCGGAAATTGAGGAGGACCTGGCAAGGGAAGTAGACAAAAAGCTCAGGAAGCTGGGCGTTAATATAATGACGGAAAGCAAGGTACTTTCTGTGAAAAAGAATAAAACATACAGTGTTTCAATAGAGGGAAGTGCCACCATAGAAGCTGATACTGTATTAATGTCTGTGGGCAGGATACCCAATACAGAGGGAATCGGAATAGAAAAACTGGGAATTGAAATGGACGGGCGCTTCATCAAGACAAACAGCCATAAAAAAACCAGTATTGGAAATATATATGCCATTGGAGATGTGTCTGGAGGGCCGATGCTTGCACATAAAGCCTATTACGATGGATATGTCGCCGCAGAAAATATACTTGGAAATGATACTGTTGTGGATTACCGGGCTATGCCATTTGTTGTTTATACAGATCCAGAAATAGCATTTACTGGAAGGGCAGGAAGCAAATTCAATAAGGTGTCTGTACTGGCAAATCCAAGGTCACTTACAATGAACCAGAGAGAGGGTTTCTTCAAATTATACTATGACGATGATGGAACTATAACAGGAGCTGGAGTTGCGGCACCAAGATCGTCCGAGTCAATAACCGAAATAAGCCTGGCCGTTGAGTCTGGACTTTCCATAGATGATCTTTTCCTGACCATACACCCGCATCCTACTGTTTCAGAAGGTTTTAAGGACGCAGCTGAACGACATGACTAATTACTGGACAGATTTGGGGAAAATTGATTACAGGTCGGCTCTGGATCTTCAGTATCGCCTTGTGAGTGAGAGAAAAAACAATAAAATTCCAGATACCGTTTTGTTTCTTGACCATTATAATGTTTATACTGTGGGCAGGAAAAGTGACCCTGATAACTACAGGAACGTCCGTGTCATTAAAACTGATCGTGGTGGTGATGTAACTTATCATGGAGACGGACAACTTATTGCCTATTTTATTTTTGATGTGAGAATCAACGGAAAAAAAGAGGTGAGAAAACTTCTTGAGAAAATAGAGGAATCATATATCCAAATGCTGAAATCCCTGGGATACAGGGCAATGCTTTACGGAGAACCTGGAATATGGATAAATCAGGAGGGAACAAAGAAGAAAGTTGCCTCCCTGGGCATGGCAGTAGATGACTATGTTTCATACCATGGCATGGCACTTAACATATCTGATGCGGTTCTTAAAGGGTTCAAATTAATCAATCCATGCGGAATGAACAATAATGTCATATCATATGTTAATGTATCCAGAGAAGAGGCTAAATCAGATCTTTTAAGGGAATTTTCAAAACATTTTGGAGAATTTGAGTATGTGGATAGGGAAAAAATAATTAAGACTCTCTATTGATATCCCAGATACGCTCTGTAATGCCCAGTCGTTTATTTGAGGCCAGAGCCTGCATAAACAGCAATGATGACAGCCTGTTAAGATAAATTAGTATATATTTATTCAGTGGCATCTGCTTAGACACAAAAACAGAAAGCCTTTCAGTTCTCCTTGCAACCGTTCTTGCCATATGGAGCGATACCGCTGCCTGGCTTCCATCAGGAATAACAAAAAGCTTGATCTTGCCAATTTCTTTCCTGTATTCAATTACCCGCTGTTCAAGCCATTTTACATCCTCTTCCTTTATGGTTCTATGCTGGCTTTCTGCTGTAAGGTCTTCGCCTATCACAAAAACATCAATTTGTATTTTGATAAGGTCGTTTCTGATATCTTCCCATTGGGTATTTATGAGGGCATTTCCAATAAATGAGTTGAGTTCGTCAAGGGTGCCCTGAAGATCTACCATTGGAGAATCCTTTCCTATACGAACTCTGAGACCATTGTCGGTTTCGCCCAGATCTCCCCGTCTAGTAAACATAGGGATGTATTATAAATATAAATTTAACTGTTTGTTATGTTTTCTATATACAAAATTGCTAGAATATTATTTTCTTCTTATTGTTATGGGTATAACTCCATTGTTGAATTCACACATTGCGATATCTATGGGGTCTATCATGTCAGGCGAAACATCTAGAATCACTGGTGCACCCATTGCAATTTGCAATGCCCTGGCCCCTATAATCCTCGCTTTTTCAAATTTAGTCAGCATCATAGAAATCATTTAAAGTAAGATGTGTATTAAATAACAATAAATAAACCTTTCTATGCTATTACATAAAAGTTAATGCTGATATATTAAGCATACAATAAAATTATTTTATCAAGACCCGTTCCATGTTCTCTGGCATTACATTAATATATATTTTATTTAGCATTAGGGGCAGTAATTTCTCTCCAAGTCTCACAAACATATGGTGCCCGGAAATTTGTAATTCTACCCTCTGAAGTTCCTTGAAAGACAGAACATGATCACCATTGTAAAGGTAATCTCCTAGCATTGCCGGATCACCGTCACTGCCACTGCCTGAAATTAATTCTCTTGAATTTCCATCACTTACCGACATAATAAGGCATTCCGAATCAATACCCCGTATTGTTGCCTTTTCCAGGTTGGTTATGATAAGTACCTGCTTTCCTAGGAGATCACTCTTTGCAAATGAATTCTTAAGGTCAGAAACAGTCTGGTAATTTGTATCTCCATGAAGTTTTATAACATAAAGGGAATCAGCATTTGGGTGGTCTTCCACTGATACAATTGTTGCAAGTTGAATATCAAAAATATTCGGATTATTTAAATCAATTTTCTTAAAGGGTATTTCCCCCTTTTTGACATGAAACTCATTAGTGTTTAAAACATCATCAAATCTGGCACCTGCCAATTTTTCAGGAATTCCGAATGACTCCCATATATTTTCAGCAGCTGATGGCACATAAGGATAAAGCATGACTGTTAGATATTGCCCAATCTTTAGTGACACATAGAGCTTTTCATTTAGTTTTTCCAGATCCTCCTTAATGAGCTTCCATGGTGCTGACTCAGTGAAATAGTTATTTGCAACCATAACCAGTTCAAGCCACACAGATATTCCCCGTTTAATATGCACATCTCCTATCTCTTTGCTGTATTCAGCGAATTTATTATGAAGTATATTCATTATTTCCAGGTCTTCGTAATCCATTGTTTCTGGCTTATGTGGTAACAATCCATTTTTCTCTATGAAGCTTTCTACACGGTATATGTAATTCCCGTATTTATCTACAAGTTCAGAATTGACCTTGAGCTGGAATTCCTTCATGGAAAAATCAGAGTCTCCAGTTTCTGGAAGTATTGATGCCATATAGTAGCGCAGTGAATTTTTATCCACGAATTTAAGCACCTCATCCACTGTAAATCCTACTCCCCTGCTTTTGGAGAATTTCTCTCCATCAAATCTTAGATATTCATTGGCTGGAACGTTATATGGCAGGTTATAGCCGCCATGGGCCAAAAGCATTGCAGGCCATATTATTGTATGATGTGGTATATTGTCCTTGCCGATAAAATAATATGATCTTACATTCTTGTCCATCCAGAATTCCTTCCAGTAGTCCGGTTTTCCAATTTCTTCTGAGTAAATCCTGGCTCCCGTTATATATCCAATAAGTGCCTCAAACCATACGTAAATTTTCTTATTTTCATAACCCTTTAATGGTATTTTTACTCCCCAATCTAGATCCCTTGTTATAGCTCGAGGATGTAGCCCTTCTCCTATGAAATTCTGGGTAAATTTTAAAACGTTTGGTTTCCAATAGCTTTTTGAATCTATAAATTCAGATAATTCTCCCTGTAAGGAATCCAGTTTAAGGAAGAAGTGATCAGTTGCCGTGAAAATGGGGGCATTTCCAGTTAATTTGCATACGGGGTTTATAAGTTCTATAGGATCCAGTATCCTCCCACAGTTGTCGCACTGATCTCCTCTAGCATCTCCGTAACCACAGTATGGACATTGCCCCTCAATATACCGGTCCGGCATAAATTTATTGAGTTCCCGGCAAAAGGGAGAAATCATATACATTTTTACAAGGTATCCCTTTTCAAGTAAATTGATAAAAAATTCATCAACGTCCTTAGCATGTTCTGGATCACTGGTTCTCATAAATTTATCGAATTTAATGTCCAGTGAATTGAATGAATTTATCTGGCTTAAATGGTATTTATCCGCTATTTCTTGAGGTGATACATGATCTTTTTCTGCCGTAATTGTAATTGGAGTTCCGTATTCATCGCTTCCGGAAATAAATAGTACTTCCTTGCCCATCATCCTGTTGAAGCGTACGAATATATCTGCCCCTAGATATGCTCCTGCTATATGCCCTAGATGCGTTGGCCCGTTTGCATATGGAAGCGCGCTGTTTACCAGAATCTTTTCCCGTTCCATTGTTGGGATAGTATACACTAAAATTTAAGTTTTTATTATACTGAAATTTTTTTAAATTCACCCTCCATGGCATATACAAATTTATTGAGGAATTTATCGAACAGAATTATAAGAAGCATGCCTGAGAAAAGGAATAACAGTGCAAATATATTTGCCCTTTCCAGTATAAAAACAACTGCTATGCCCATTGCTGGGGGATGAATTGCATTAAATAAAACCAGGAGCAGGGCAACCATGGTTTCTACAATGGCAAGTGAATAATAAATCCCTATATGCAGGGCAATGAAGGAGCCGGCCATTCCTATTAATCCAGATATTATGTAGCTCTTGATAAATTTTGAGAGCCGGGATGATTCCTGGTGAGGTTCCATAAAGAGAAGGAATGAACTGGAGGCAAATGATGAAAATACTATAAATTTAGCTATGGGGACAATATATATGTGCAGTAGAGCAAGAAATAAAATTGTGAGGGATAGTGTTATTCCAATAAATATAGAAGGGACAACATTATTTCTCAGCTTTGTTTCCAGTTCACTGTAATTAGGCATCAGGTATAATAGTTTTTTATCATTTATGAAATTATTGCTTAATTTTTATTTCTGAGCTGGTCTATAGTTTCCTGTACGGCTACATCCACAGATTCGTCACTGGTATACCTGCTTTTCCACCCCATGGACAGAAGCTTGTCTATGGCAAGGTGTGTTACCTTTATATCACCCTTCCAGCCTCTCCCGTTTATTCCACCTGTGAACCTGTATTTTACATTATTTAAGCCCATTCTTTTTACAACATAATCAGCTATTGTTTTCACTGACGTTGTTTCACGGTTTCCAAGGTTTATTATATCCGTTTTCTGGGATTTCTCATGGATATAAACCATTGAATCCACACAGTCCTTTACATGCATGTATGATTTTCTCTGTGTTCCATCACCAAGGATTTCGAGTTCCGATGAATTTTTCAAAAGTTTGTTGATGAAATCGTATATAACACCATGGGTGGAATTTTTTCCCACTATATTCGCGAATCTGAAAATTGAACCTTTTATTCCATAATAATGAGAATATGCAGTTATAAAACCCTCATTCGCCATCTTTGATGCCCCATAGGAGGAGATTGGCATATATGGTCCATAGCTCTCCGGAGTAGGCATAATGGAAGCTTCACCGTAAACGGTGGATGAGGATGCAAACAGTAATTCACCCACATCCTTCTTTCTCATATATTCCAGTATGTTTTCTGTAACTACAACATTGTTTTTGAAATCTTTCACCGGGTCCTCTGAACCGTACCGGACGTCGGAGTTAGCGGCGAAGTGTATAACAATATCTATGTTATTCAGTGATTCATAATCAAATGATAGGAGATCGGCATCAATAAAGTGAAAATTTTTGTTTCCTGAAAATGATTCTATGAAACGATTTCCCACGTGATTGTTAAGATTGTCTATTACGGTTATATTGTTATCTTCCAGTAGTTTTTCTACCATGTTGGAACCAATGAACCCGGCTCCGCCGGTAATAAGTATATTTTTTCCCTGCATGCACGTTAATAACTTATTAAATAATAATTGTTTTTATATTAAAAATTAATAGGGTAGGTATGACATATTATTTCAAATGTAAGGATTTGGGATGGAACTGCTCATTCGAGAACCATGCAGAGAAGAGAGAGGATATATTTCCAAGAATAAGAATACATTTTCACTATGCACATGCAACAAATGACATAGATGAGGAAACAATGAAAAAAATTGAATCCGTCATATACGAGGGTGAAGAATACAAAGGGGAAATATGAAAATTGAAAAGATAAAGGGTTTCCGCGATCATTATCCTGAGGATATGGAGGTTCGGAATTATTTTTTTAAGAAAATTACCAATGCAGCGGAAAATTTTGGATACCAGCTTATTGATTTCCCCAGCCTTGAACCTCTCGACCTCTACAGGCTAAAATCAGGAACGGAACTTGTAAACCAGACTTTTTCATTTACAGATAAGGGTGGTAGGGAGGTAACAATGATTCCTGAAGCCACACCTTCCACTGTAAGATTATTGACAGCCAGAAAAGATCTTCCAAGACCTGTCAGATGGTATTCATTCCCAAAGGTATGGAGATATGAAGAACCACAGGAGGGCAGGTTCAGGGAACATTATCAGTTTAATGCCGATATGTTTGGCCTGGATTCTGAGGAATCTGACGCAGAAATTGTTGGGCTTGCATCAAGCATTCTTGATTACCTTGGATTGTCAGGGGTCTATGAAATCAATATTAATGACAGGTTTTTGATGGAATATATATTAAAGGATCTCGGCATAGAAAACATACCAGATGCCTTCTCAATAATTGACAAATACAAAAAAATTGACAGGAATTCATTTATTGAGGCATTCAGGGGAATAGGGGCAGAGGGGGATGAAATAAAAAAAATTCTTTCACTGCTGAATGAAAAGGTGGATACTGGAAATCTTGAGAGAAAGGTAAAAAAAGTAGTAAAAAACTATGAGGAAATAAAACCAAGGATTGAAAGAATTAAAAAGACCTTTGATCTCATAGGGCTATACACTGAAAGTCCAGTAAATTACGATTTTTCAATAGTAAGAGGACTGTCATACTATACCGGAATGGTGTTTGAAGCTTTTGATGTTAGGGGAGAATTAAGGGCCATACTTGGGGGAGGCAGATATGATGACCTTTCAAAATTATTTACAACGGAGAGGATACCTGCAGTGGGATTTGCAATAGGAGATGCTGTAATAGAATTACTGCTTAAAAGGCAGAACCTGTGGGTGAAGAGGAATATTAAAAAATCCTATTATATCTGCAGTCTTTCATCGGCCGATGAGGATTATATAATAAAAATTGCTAGCAGGATAAGAAGCCTGAATAAAATTGCTATCGTTGACATGACACACAGAAAAATATCATCACAGATGAAAAGTGCATCTGGATTTGACTTTGCAATAATAATAGGAGAAAGAGAATTTGAAGAAAACATGTTAACAGTTAAAAATATGAAGACTTCACAGCAATCCACAATGGGATACGATGATTTTCTCCTTCAGCTTAAAGGAGACGATTGAATCAGAATATAACAACAAAATTTATATTGAAAAATAACTTTTACTATAAATGTCAGTTGCTTTTGTCCTAATAAGAGTTATACCTGGAAAGGAACAAGATGTGTATAACCTGGTTTCCATGTTGAAATATGTCACCGAGATCCATCCGATTCTTGGGGAGTTCGATATTATAGCACGGATAGAAACAGAAGATTTGTCGAAAATAGGGAAACTTGTTATTCAGGATATTAGGACTATAAGCGGAGTAGTTGACACAAAAACATTGACGGAGATAAAATTATAGGTGATTAAATGACAGCATTTTCTTGGAATTGGGACATTTTTGTATTGGTTTTGCTTGCGCTCTTTGCCCTGTCGCTGATTATATTCGGTGTTCTAACCGCATATTTCGGCAGCAATAAGAGCAGGATAGTTGGAGGTATACTGCTTGTAGTAGGGCTTTTGCTGGGAATATTTGTTATACTGGGCTCCAGTGACGTTTTCAAGGTAAGCTTCATAACAGAGGTACTTGAACCTACAGTATTTTACATTATTGCTGCTGTTATAGGAGTGGTTATAGGCCTCCTGGTATTTCTTGGGGCAATAATGAAAACATAATTATTTTAAAAGCCTTTGATTTCACTTTACTCTGAAATAAATTATTATTTTAATAACAAGATAACTTATGTATCATAAAAGATTGTTTTATGCATATCAAAATAGCCAAAAAATAAAAGTGTCTCATTCATTTATATATAAAAATTAATAATATAATTATATTAGGTTGTATGGATGCTCAAAAATTTGTTGAGGAAAGCAGGAAAATGATTATGTCAAAGCTGGATGGAAAGGGTATTCTTGCCTGTTCCGGCGGCCAGGATAGCACATTATTGTCGCTCATTGCAGCCCCCATAAAGAACATAGAGATAGTGTTTGTTGATACTGGATTATTAAGGCTGAATGAAGTTAATCGCGTTAAGACGCTTTTTGAAAAATTTAATGTAAAATATAAATTGATCGATGCCAGGAAAACATTTCTTAATAACCTGACGGGAGTTACTGATCCGGAAACAAAAAGAAAGATTATCGGAAAAACCTTTATAGATGTTTTCAGGGAAGAGGCGGATTCCTTCGGTGCAACATATCTGCTTCAGGGCACTATTGCTCCGGACTGGATAGAGAGTGGGGGGGCATCCAGGGATACCATAAAAAGCCATCATAATGTGGGAGGGCTTCCGGCTGATATGGGTTTCAAACTCATTGAACCATTACGTGATCTGTATAAGGATGAGGTCAGAGAGGTTTCAAGATATTTCGGGCTGCCTGAAGTTATGCCTTTCCCAGGACCAGGCCTTGCAATAAGGATTATAGGTGAAGTTACAGAACATAAGCTTCAGATATTAAAACATGCAACAGATATACTTGAAAGATCAGTAAATGAGAGGTATTCTGGAGAAAGGCCGTGGCAATATTTCTGCGTACTTCTTCCTGTGAGAACAACAGGGGTTCATGGGGATCAGAGAACATATGGTGAAACAATAGCCATAAGGATGATAGATACCCTGGATGGAATGACCGGCACATTTTCAAAACCTGACTGGGATCTGCTTTCTGACATTTCAGTGAACATTACAGATGAAATACCGGAAATCAACAGAGTTGTCTATGATATTACGGACAAACCCCCGGCCACTATAGAATGGGAATAATTATATAATAATTTACAATTCTATAAAAAAGGTAGTCATTATGATGGAAGAGCAATTACTAATACCGGAGGAAGAATATCAAAAATCCGGTGTCCATATTGGAACACAGGTCAAATCAAAGGATATGGATAAATACATATTCAAAATAAGAAATGATGGTTTATATATACTGGATATTAAAAAAACAAACCATGCACTGATAGAGGCTGGAAAAATGCTGTCAAGATACCAGCCGGAGCAAATTCTTGTTGTGGCACAGAGGCAATATGCTTTCAAGCCTGTTGCAAAATTTTCTGAAATAGTTGGTTCCAGCTCTATTATAGGCAGGTTTATACCTGGAACGCTTACGAATCCAAATCTTAAATCCTATTACAATGCAAAGATAATACTGGTAACAGACCCACTGGCAGATACACAGGCCATGAAAGAAGCAATAAGAATAGGCATACCAGTAATAGCCCTATGCGACGCAAACAACAAAACAGACTTTGTCGATCTTATTATTCCGACCAACAACAAGGGCAGAATGTCCCTTGCAGTGATATACTGGTTAATGGCCAGAGAAATTTTGAAGAACAGGGGAGAAATAAAATCATATGATGAGATGAAATCTAAAATAGATGATTTCGAGGTCCAGATTTAGATATCCCTCAATCTTTCTATATCAATATATTTTAATTCACCATCTATAAAACCGGCAACCAGCGTCTTTTTTCTGACACTTGTTGATAATCTTATTGCCCGGCTTATTTTATACCATTCTTCCCGTTTCATTAGGCTCACAAGGAATTCTGCATGATTTTCCATGGAATCTGAATATATCCGGAAATTCTGCCCGTACTTAAAACCACTTTTTACAATAAAATGACGTTTTATAAGGTCACTGTAAAGCTGATCTTCCTCTGTGCCCGGTTCTCCAAGGACGTAATTAGCTTCAAATTGATTGAGTATCTTAACACCCATAAATTCCTGACCAAACCACTCAGGCCTGGCGTTTGTTGTATAATAGATATTATCAAGTTTTCCCAATTTCCGCACAGATATATTGGAATCTGCATTTCCTTCAGGATCAATAAAATCTGCCCTGAAATACGTTATGCTCTTTTCCTCATCAACAGTTATGAATATGGCCGGAAGATTCTCGTAAAGCCATGAAAAATCAGTTATTTCTCCCTCCTTGATTAATATTACAGGTATATTATACTGTTCTCCTGGTCTCCGATAAAAAAACCTGTAACCATCCCGTTTCACAATGAACCCCTTACTCTTTAACACAGAATATACATAGTAAATATAGAGATCTTCGTTAAATACACTATTTATAAGATCAACCATGTTCATTTTGGTTTCTGGCACGATCTTTCCCTTCATGTATAAATATATGGATTCGCATGGGTCAAGGAACAATGTATCACCCTCCAACTTGCCGGTATGATATTTATTTATTATTTGTGGAACATTCATATTAGACAGCTGAAAATGGATATTTTTGCATATAATGTCCATAATAGATATTATTTACTTGGGTTATAAATTTTTGCCAGGGCATAGCCTATAATATCCCTTAAAATACCTGAAAAGTCGTCTCTTTTGTTATAAATAAAGTATACTATGCCATATTTGTCTGCCAGTTTTGATATTTCTGGCTCCCAGAATTGGGATGCATACCTCATATCAGATTTTGTAGCGATTAGGAATATTTCCATATCGCCATTATATTCACTGATAAATTTACCCGCATCCTGCAAACTTTCCATATCTGTAATATCAACAACAAACAGTACAAATGTTGATTTGGATAGAAATTTCTGGTTCAGCGTTTCATAGGGCATTTCAAGAAACAATAGATCTATGTCATAATCCTCAGACATAAAATTTGTATTTACTTTCTTCCTGATAAACCCTCTACTGTTTATTTGGGTTGCAGTGTTATAGACAGCATTGGAGACAATTGAACTCTTGCCCGAATTTTTTTTCCCTGTTACCGTGACCTTCCAGATTAGCTTCTGTACCATTAGGATTTGAATAGATAACCATTATTAAATACTTTTTTATTTACAACCTTATATTTATTTCTAATAAGTAAAAAATAGAGTGCTTGCAATTATGGATTTTCATTCTGGTAACGAACTTTAAATATGCAATTTCCATTATATATTATGAAATTTGAATTTTCTGACAATATGAAAAACATCAAGTCCTCGGAAATTAGAGAACTTTTAAAATATATACACGTGCCCGGCATGATATCATTCGGTGGGGGACTGCCGAATCCAGAAAGTTTTCCCGGAGAAGAATTGAAAAATATACTTGATGACATAATGGAAAATTATGCCTCGTCGGCACTGCAATATGGCCAGACCGAGGGGTTACCTGAACTCAAGGAACAGCTGGCAGGGTATCTGAAAAGGGATGAGAATATAAATGTGAATCCTGAAAACATAATGCTCACAACTGGGTCACAGCAGGCTCTATACGCTCTACCCCTCATATTTGCTAATGAAGGGGACTATGTTATAACAGAGGCACCTACATACGTTGGAATGCTCTCTTCATTGAATGTAAACAGGATTAGATCTGTCTCCGTTGGACTGGATGACATGGGAATGAAAACTGATGAACTTGAGGAAAGGTTAAAAACGATGAAATCAATGGGCATCAAGCCAAAATTCATTTACACAATACCTACTTTCCAGAATCCTGCAGGATACACAATGACACTGGATAGAAGAAAACACCTGCTTGAGCTGGCAGAGCAGTATAATGTTCCAGTTATAGAAGATAACCCATATGGGGATTTAAGATATTCCGGTACTAAATTGCCAACGTTAAAGAGCCTTGATACAAATGATATGGTAACCTATCTCGGAACATTTTCTAAGATAATGGCTCCTGGCCTCAGAACCGGATTCACAGTTTCCCAGCCCGAAGTTCTTGGTGAATTCAACAAGTTAAAGCAGTCACTTGACCTGGCAACTGATTCCCTGTCCCAGTACATAGCTTACGAATACATCCGGAAAGGAATAATATATAAACAGATACCCAAAACAATAGAACTTTACAGGAGAAAGAGAGATATAATGCTAGAGGCCCTTGATGATGAAATGACTGATGCTACATGGTCAAGGCCGGATGGCGGCATGTTTCTCTGGGTGAAACTTAGCAAGAACATGGATGCATTAAAAATGTTGAAAAGGGCAATAAACAATAAGGTAGCCTATGTGACTGGATCTGCTTTTTACCACAATAATCCGGAAATGAATACCATGCGGCTTAATTTCACCTATTCCAGTGACGATGACCTTAAGGAAGGTGTAAGGAGGCTCGCTAAAACGGTTAAGGATGAAAAGGAATCCCTTTGATTTTATATCCTGTTCCCTAAAGCACTTTAGGGCGCAACAGGAAAGAACTGTTTTTATTTATATGGTTTATTTATATGGTTTATTTATAAGCTATTATTTTGCCTGGTACTATAAATGTGGGATAAAGGTAATTATCCCTGATATTGAATCAAGATTGTGTGGCAAGATAAAAGATATTTAGGTCGAAAGCCACTGAGCTTGCGATGTGGATGAATTGTGAAACTATTATATTGATCCATGAAATGAAGAACCAGAAGGTAATCCATTGGATAAGTCCTGAAAAAGGGCATGATAGAGATTTCTTCTGTAAAATCCTCTGTAAGAGGTTGTTAACGCCTCGGTGTTCCGGTTAGGCATAATACAGGTAAAGGCGTATTCCAATTGCACGTAGACAGGGATACATGCAAAAGGAGCACTGATACCCCTAAAGAGGCAACACTGTAACCGGCAGTGACCTTAAGACTTAGTAATAAGTTCTGGCGAAACCGTCCGAACCGTGAGGAAAGAAGACGAAAGTAAAGCAAAAGTGAGAACCTCCAATCCTTTAGGATGGGAGTATGTCAGAGGTACTCTTCTTATTTCTTTTATGCCATCAAAATCCGTATCGTCCGTTATAATCTCTGAGATATTTCTCTCAAGGGCACATGATAAATGAATCGAATCTCGTGGTTTCAGATGATACTTTTCACGGATAACCTGGCTCCTTCTTATTATTTCATCATCCACTGCCACAAATCGGAGGAAGGGAAAATTGATAAATTTTTTCCCAACTTCTATGGCATCAGTTTTTCCAAGCACTCTATGTGTTCCCTTTATACTGTTCCTCCACAATTTTCTTAATGTCTATTCTCTTCTTGAGTTTTTTAGAATATGTTGAACTGTAAAAATTAACATACGACACGGATTCCGGTTTGATTTTTCTTATGATCACTGAATCGTCAAGAATATCTACAATGACCTCTGAATATTCCTCTATCCCTATCTTTTCCCTTATCTCCTTGGGTATGACAACCTCCCCCTTGGGACCAACAGTAGTTTTCTTTTCCATAATTAAATTATATGTATAACTAATATTTGTACAATTCCTTTAAGGCCATGACGGAAATTGCCCATCAGACAGTGAATTATTGAGCATCATTTCTGTTCCTGGATTTACAAGTTTATTATCTTCTTTTTTGTTATCCACTGTTTCATGAATGATTTCCTGTATCATAGTGCCTAATACTATGGGAATTTAGGAATATATAATAAAAATCATTGTGAAGAAAGGATAGAATTAATCCTTTTTCCAGATTTATAGAAATTCATTTCCCCGTTTTTAAATAATAAGTTAACAACATCGCCCTCATTATGATTATTACAGTTTTTGTCGCATTTTACCTTAATATTAAATCCTCCTATATCTACATAGTACATTATTTCAGATCCAAGGAACTGAACAGATGTTATAGTACCGTGAAAGTTTCCGGCATCATCGAACTTAACATCTTCTGGTCTGATTTCACATATTTCATAGTCTAAACTAGTATTCATATCCAAATTATCCTTTGGAATTAAATTTACTGCGCCAAGGAGTCTGGCACAGAATATATCGTTTGGATGGTTATATAATTCCACTGGGGTAGATTTCTGAACCAGCTTCCCGTGATGGAGTACTATAACTTCATCCCCAAGTGCCATAGCCTCTATTGGGTCATGTGTTACATGTATTGCAGTTAAATTAAACTCTTTCTGAATTTTTTTCAAATAATCCCTTAGATCTATTCGTACCCTGGTGTCGAGGTTGCTTAATGGTTCATCAAGTAATAATATTTTAGGCATTTTAATAATAGCCCTTGCCAGTGCAACCCTCTGCTGTTGCCCACCACTGAGCTGCCCTGGATACTTTGCAGCCTGGTCTGTTAACTCCATGACTCTCAGTAATTCATTCACCCTTTTAATCATCTCGGTTCGTGGTATTTTCATTACAGATAATGGAGATGCAATATTTTCGTATACCGTTAAATGAGGATAAAGCGCATAATTCTGAAATACCAGGCCAATATCCCTTTTCCATGCCGGAGCCTGCGTCATATCTTTACCCAATATTGAAATGCTTCCTGAATCCGCAAATTCTAGTCCTGATATTACCCTTAATAGAGTCGTCTTTCCAGATCCACTAGGGCCAAGAACAACGTAGTATTTTCCCTCCTCAAAATCAAGATTCTCAATCTCCAAAGCAGTAAATGTTCCAAACTTCTTTATTATATTGTTTACTGATAATATCATTTTAACCCTACCCCACGCCATACTTTATCTATTTTAGAACGCAATAATGTTGCAATAATTATCGCCGGAATAAGGCTTAATACACTGGAAGCTGCCAGTATTCCATACTGTGCTGCCTCATGCCCTAAGGAACCACCGATAAATATTGTAAGTGTTTGTGCCCCAGCTGGATATAAAATACTCATATTATACTGAGAATATGTAAATGCCAGAGGGAATATAAGAGCACCCCACGCAAAAATGAAGGCGTATAAAAATGCCACGAATATACCGTCATAACTTAGGGGCAATATTACTTTCCTGAATGATCTTAATGTAGTCATACCGTCCATTTGGGCAGCTTCATCATAATATTTCGGGAACGTTGAATAAAAGTTATACAGCATCCATATAATGATTGGCATTACCATTACAGGATAAACTATAATAAGTCCCAGCCATGAATTTATTGAATGTATGTAGTTCAGTAAAGAATAATCTGGGATCATCAATATAACCAGTGGAATAGAATATATGAAAAGTACAAGTCCTATAAATTTGATTCCTCCCACATTATATCTGGACGATGCATATGCTGCTGGAATACCTATTACCAAGGCTAAAAACGAGCCAATTATTGACACAACAATGCTTGTTATATAATATGGTTCACCGTGGAATAATGAATATGTATAATTTGCGATTGTGAGCTTGACTGGAATTATTTCTGGTGGAAGGGTGAATAATTCCCCAAATGTTTTAAATGATTCCAGTATTAGCCAAACAAAGGGAACCATAAAGAAAAGAAGATATATTATCATAAAAATTATAACAAGGTATAATGGCATTTCCCTATTTGGCCATGGAATCGAATACAATTTCGATTTTTTGTTGGGATTTGCTAAGGTTAATTTTACAAATAACAGTGCAATAATAGTGGATACAACAGTCATTATTGTCATTAAAACAGCAGAAAATCCTAGCTCTCCACCAAAAAATAGTTGATATGAATAATATGACAAATCAAGATTGGCAAATGGTGGGGCAACCCCCAAAGACGCATATATGGGATCGAAGGTAAAGGAGCCATATATTAACATTAAAATAAAGGCTGCGAGTATCTGATATTTAATGTATGGGATATCTATAGTCATCAGTTTTCTCAGCCCTTTTATATTGTCCATATTATTGGCTTCATTGATATTAGTTGGGATGGCCTTTAATCCGGAATAAATAATTAATGTAGCCAGTGGAAGGCTTGACCATATATCAATTATAACAATGCTCCATATAGTTGTAAATAAATCCTTATGATAAACAAAATAGGTAATTCCATATAATGGATTAAGCATTAAAATCCACATTGTGGCTCCTGTCACCAAGGGTATGAATGCCGGTAATAGTATAATTGGAAGCAGGAAATTTTTTTTCAATCGTTTCAAGAAATTCGCAAGTGGTATTGATAAGATAATATCAATGACGGGGACAATGAATGTATAAATTAAGCTATTATCCACTATTTGACCTAAATGAGGAGTGTAAAACAGTTCTTTGTAATTCCTCAATCCTACAAATGTATATGCGCCTGAAACGGTTTGGTTTTCAAAAGTTAAAATAATATTTTCAATCATAGGATAAATTGCAAAAATTAAAAAATATACAAGAGCGGGTAAAATAAATATAATCGCCCGTTTTTTAATAGAGTAATTAATTTTATTCATATTCATAAAGTAATTCCCTGGTCCTTAATATATGTTGACCATTTCTGTGCTGCTGTATTTAATGCTGCGGCTGCTGTTATAGTGCTGGGGGACCCTGTGAAATA
>NZ_KI542734.1:0-36424 GCF_000496155.1 Ferroplasma sp. Type II | reverse complement strand
TGGACGCATTAAAAATGTGAAAAGGGCAATAAACAATAAGGTAGCCTATGTGACCGGCTCTGCATTTTACCACAATAATCCGGAAATGAATACCATGCGGCTTAATTTCACCTATTCCAGTGACGATGACCTTAAGGAAGGGGTAAGGAGGCTTGCTAAAACGGTTAAGGATGAAAAGGAATCCCTTTAATTTTTAATATCGTGTTCTTTAAAACACTTTAGGGCGCAACAGGAAAGAACATTTTTATTTATATGGTTTATTTATAAGCTATTATTTTGCCCGGTACTATAAAATGAGAGAAAGGTAATTATCCCTGATATTGAGTCAAGATTGTGTGGTAAGATAAAAGATATTTAGGTCGAAAACTATTGGAGATCATCACTATGGAAATAGTACCTGAAAACGGGGATTACCGGAAAGTGTTAAATAATATGTATTTTTGAGAACGGAAAACGATTTAATGCTTTACAGGCACTCTTATTATTTCTTTTATACCATCAAAATCTGTATCGTCCGTTATGATCTCTGAGATGTTTCTCTCTAGGGCACATGATAAATGAATTGAATCTCGTGGTTTCAAATGATACCTTTCACGGATAACCTGACTCCTTCTTATTATTTCATCATCCACTGCCACAAATCTGAGGAAGGGAAAATTAATAAATTTTTTTCCAACTTCTATGGCATCAGTTTTTCCAAGCACCCTATGTGTTTCCTTTATACTGTTCCTCTGCAATTTTCTTAATGTCTATTTTCTTCTTGAGTTTCCTGGAATAAGTTGTACTGTAAAAATTAACATACGACACAGATTCCGGTTTGATTTTTCTTATGATCACTGAATCGTCAAGAATATCTATGATCAGCTCAGAATATTCCTTTATCCCTATCTTTTCCCTTATTTCCTTGGGTATGACAACCTCCCCCTTGGGACCAACAGTAATTTTCTTTTGCATGATTAAATTATATGTACAACTAATATTTGTACAATTCCTTTAAGGCTATGGTGGAAATTGCTCATCGAACAGCGAAAACATCAATTGTGCATATGAATATACCACTGCTTCGATAGTGACGGGGGATTTTATTGTCTCAAGTCTGATATGTGCAAATCTGTTTATCACCAATCTAACGGCTGGAAAAAGGACTTCATGGAGTGATTTTTGATCAACTGTTTACCTGATGAGATGTGTCACATAATATTTTATAACAATTTCTTATTTACTTTTAATGATAACACTTGTTGGTGGAACATTCAATAGATTTCACAGAGGGCATGAACAGCTTCTTCTTGCAGCATACAACACAGGAAATAGGGTGATGATAGGCATAACCTCTGATCAGTATGCCAGGTCCCATAAAAATACCCTTATATCCTATAAACAGAGAAGGGAAAGGGTTGAAAAATTTATTTCAAAGTTTACCAGCAATTATGAAATACATCCACTTGATTCAGTGTTTGGCAATACACTGGATGTTGATGAAGCTATCCTGGTTGTTTCTCCAGAAACCTATGCAAGTGCCAGCAGAATTAACGAAAAACGCCTGTCTATGGGAAAGACCCCACTTAAGATTGTGAAAATACCATTCTCACTTGCAGAAGACCTATTTCCAATAAGTTCCACGAGAATAATTAACGGCGAGATAAGGAGAACCGGGAAAAGAATAACCCCTATTAATATATCAGTTTCCACCGGGAATGATCTCAAATTTACGGCAAGTGTGGAATTCATTAAATCAATAATGAAAAATTACAGAATAACCAGGAATACAGAATATAAAACCGGCAGTGAACAGCCTTTCGGTAAAGATACAATGCGTTTTGCAACCGACCGGGCCATGTATGGACTGAAAGACAACGATTATTCAATAGGCATTGAATCTGGAATTTTTTATAATCCTATTAATGATATGTATTATGACCTTCATTATTGTGTTGTAATTGACAGATACAGTACCATAACTACGGGTTTTGGTTCAGGATTTCAGATGCCAGATGAGGTTATTGATGCCATTAAAACGGGTACTAGCACCAATGAATTTGTTGAAAATATCTTTGGAATAGAAATGATAGGACGTGGTCGTGGCATATCAGGGCTCATTTCTAACGATTCAGTTACCAGGAGTACCTTAATTTACGAATCAATAAGAAATGCCTTCATTCCCAGGATGAGGCCGGATATCTATAACAGGGAATTTCATTGAGCGACAGGTTTGCCATTATTCCTGTTCATAGTACCTCTTGCAGAGAAAAATATTCCAATTCCCACAAGTATAAGCCCGATAAGTTCGTAAAATGATGGTATTTCATTCAATATTATTATGCTGAACACCACTGATAGGGCCGGCACAATAAAAAGGAATGATGATATTGTTGACACGCCGTACTTTTTGTTCAAATGAAGGAATGCATAGTAGGCCACTGCAGTGCCCGGAATAGATATTACCAGTATAAGGCCTACCAGTATGGGCGAAGGCTCAAAAATGGATACACTGGGCCTTGCAATTCCTGCTATGAGAAGTGCCGGCAGGAGTGCAAATCCGAACTGAAAAAAATTTGTTGTTTCCCTATCCTTTTTTGTATGGTATTTCATAAAATATATTGTTCCTGAAGCCCATGTTATTGCACCGAGCAATGCTATTATTATCCCCGGCCTGAAACCTACCAGAAGCGAGTTGGAAAATATCACTAACAAACCTGCAAAACCTGTTCCGATTCCCAGGAATATATATTTATTATAATGTTCGCCAAGGAATATTATAGCCATCAATGTGGATATTATTGGATAAGTGTATATTATGATAGATGTCAGGGACGCAGATATGGAAGTTTCTGCTACGAACCATAATTCCATCCATATAAGGACATTAAGCATGGATAAAATGAACAGCGGTACAATATCATGTCTTGAAAGTTTCAGATGCAGTCTGGGACGGAATATAATGTATATAAATATTAAGGAGAATAGTACTCTGTAGAACAGAAGGGTAAATGGATCTGTATAGCGTAGTGCGATTTTTATTACAGGATAATTAATTGCCCATGAAATAACCATAAAGATGAACAGCAATACATCATTCTGTTTTCCCATATGCTGTGTAATAATGCGTCTTTAATAAATGTGAGTGAAACCAGGTGCATTAACATGATAAGAGCCACATTAAATGCATTCAATATGCTGAATTAATTTTTTGGTAAATTGCTGTTTCAACTTTAAACATTAAATAATGTTTAAATACATATTTACAATTGATTATATTATGGTAACTAAAGAGGAAATTCTGGAAGCATTAAAAGAGGTATCTGATCCAGAAATAGGAATGGATGTTGTTAACCTTGGCCTGGTATATGATGTTGAAATTACTGATGGCAACAGGGTTTACATAAAAATGACAATGACCGCACCAACATGCCCTGTAACTCCATGGATACTGTCAGAAGCACAGAAATGTGTTGAAAATCTCGCCGATGTGGAAGCTGCAGACATTGAACTGGTATGGGAACCTCAGTGGAAACCGGAAATGATGTCTGATTATGCAAAGGAACAGTTGAACATGTATTAAGGATTTTTGACAGTGTATATAAGCTAAATTAAAACCTTTATATACCCTTTAAATATAAACATATTGATTAACATGAGCGAGATGGAAAAAATAACCATAGAAAACATAGTTGCATCAACTTCACTGGCGGAACATCTGGACCTGAGCCGCATAGCCCTGGCACTTGAAGGTTCTGAATACGAGCCAGAACAGTTTCCTGGATTGATATATAGATTGAAGGATCCAAAAACAGCGGTTCTTATTTTTAGAAGTGGAAAAGTTAATTGCACAGGTGCCAAAAACCTTGAAAATGTCAAAAAAACAATAGACACCATCATAGACAAACTTAAGAAAGCCAAAATAGAGGTTTATGACAATCCCGACATTATAGTTCAGAATATTGTTGCAGTTTACGATCTTGAGGCATCCCTTAACCTTACAGATATAGCAATGTCCCTGGGTCTTGAAAATGTGGAATATGAACCAGAACAGTTTCCTGGACTTGTATACAGGGTTGAGGAGCCAAAAGTAGTTTTGCTTCTTTTCGGATCAGGCAAAGTGGTATGTACTGGAGCCAAGGAAGAAAGTGAAATTGAGCAGGCTGTTATAAAAGTAAAAAAAGAGCTACAAAAAGTTGGATTAATTTAAGTTCCCCTTGATAAACTCCCTTAGGAGAGAAGTTGCATAAACTCCCTTTCCAAGTGAGAATTTAATTTTATTTTTACCAATTATTTTGAAATCCACAGGAAGTACAGATATTATCCTGTAGTCGCCCGATGAGCCCATTCTTCTGTCAGAGCTTAGATTAAAGTCTTTTTTATTAATTTCCTCATCTTCCATAATTTTCTTTTCTATATCACCCTCGAGGCCAGAGGATAGTTCAGTATCATAACCTATTAATGGTATGGCTGGCCTGATCCTGTTTTCCATGGAGAGGCGGTTAAGCTTTTCAATATTGTAACTGGATGCACGAATCATCTGATTTCTATCTGGGTTGAAATATCTGTCAACAGGATATAGAATATCACCACCAAGTACCTTATACATGCTCCCAGTCAGCTTCATCCTTTCTGAAAGTATTCTGTTAAAAATATATGACTGGTAAGCGTGTATAAAGAACATGGAAAGGTATCTTGGGAAAACACTGAATGCGTCTTTATACGTATTTTCCCTTATTATGTAGCCCAGTAGGGACCTTTCAAATGTAAGATATTCGGGAAACTCTTTCATAGCCTTTCTGGCATCTCCAGTTTCACCAAATGTTTTCCTGTAGTCTTCTCTATCAAATTCCGGATCGTATATATACATCTTTACAGCCTCCTCGTATTTATTTTGTATTAATAGTTTGCCTATTTTATGTGTATTTGCCCTGATGCTGCCGAATCTCTGATAGCCATAAAAATTAGGAAACCCCAGATTTTTAAAGATTTCATCAATTGTATCGCCTATGCGGACAGTATTATCATCATCAGACTGTATGTCTATTATGAATTCGTTCCCCAGTAAATCACCCAGTTTGATCATTTTACCGGTCCTGAATGTTGAAATGATCTCGGCATCGCCTATATTGAGATTGCCAATTTCCATGCTTTCAGGTAAATTTATACAGAAATACTGTGTGGTTATGCCTATTTTATCCTTTGTTCCTGCATATGTTATCCGTTTATTGCTTATATGCAATTGATCAGCAAGGCGCATCAAAAATTTGTTGGTATCCCAATTTCTCAGGCGTACCTTTAAAATTGTATATTTGCCATGGGTGTTTTCCGGAATTTCTACGGGTATTTCGTTTACAATAAAACTTTCAGGATCATATTTAATTTTCCCGGGTATGCCAGGAGTCCTGGTAGAGTACCCTTCTATGCCTATGATACTGTCAATCATAATCCCATATACACAATAAATATAATAATAGACACTAATGGTTTTAAAATTCTAATAATATGACCATGGCGAGAACAGTTTCAGTTCCTGACATAGTAATAAACGTGTTCCAGTAAGCCATCCTGAACTTTTTTTGTTCCGAGAACGTTCTTATCTACCAGTTCGTTAAGAAGAAACTCCAGTTCATTTTCAACCAGTATCTGGGCTCCAATTTTTAGATAGCCTGCCCGGGAATGATCTGACGTGCTGTATTTTCCAATCATCTCATCAGCTATTTGATCCTGTGTCATTTCCCTGTAGCCCAGTATTTCTACTACATTGTCCCGATCCATATAAATTAGAAAATGTATCTGGTTATAAATAGTTTTCAATTGTGATAATAATGTATATGCATTGCCCAAAAATAATTTATATTTCAGTAGACGTCAAAATTCTGGTAGTTAGGCGGCTCTGAAACAATGCGTATATCGTGTGGGTGACTTTCCTTTAAGCCACTGTTGGTGATTTTTACAAATATTGCCTTTTCCTTAAGCTGTTCTATATTTTCGGCACCTAGATAGCCCATACCGGTTTTTATTCCACCGACAAATTGGAACAGATTTTCAGAAACCTTCCCCCTATAGGGAACAGATCCCTCAACGCCCTCTGCTATAAATTCATTGGAACCAAGTTTTCCGTAACGGTCTGATTTGCCTGCTTTTATGGCACCTATGGACCCCATGCCCCTGTAGGACTTGTATTTCCTGCCATTTATGATCATTTCTGTACCAGGGCTTTCCTCTGTGCCTGCCAGAAGTGAGCCGAGCATAACTGTGGAAGCTCCGGCAGCAAGAGCCTTTATCATGTCTCCCGAATACCTGATTCCTCCGTCAGCGATTACGGGTATACCATGTTCCCCGGCTACATCTGCCACATCCGATATTGCCGTCAGCTGTGGAACCCCAACTCCTGCCACAATTCTTGTTGTGCAGATAGAACCTGGCCCTATTCCAACCCTCAAGCCATCGACTCCCATGGATATAAGATCCTCTGCAGCCTCTGCGGTTGCAATGTTTCCTGCTATTATATCTATATGTATTGCCTTTCTTATCTTCTTAAGTGAAGAAATGACATTCCTGTTATGTGCATGTGCAGTGTCGATTACTAGAAAATCTGATCCGGCATTTTCAAGGTTTATTGCCCTGTCTATATCATAGGCGCCAATGGCAGCACCAACCATTAGCTGCCCCTGCTCGTCCCTGGATGCGTTGGGAAATTTCTCCCGGGTTTTAATGTCCTTTGCAGTTATAAGACCCATCAGCCTGCCCTTTTTATCCACAAGTGGCAGTTTCTCAACCCTGTTTTTATAGAGTATATATTTGGCATCTTCTATTGAGACATTTTCGTCCGCTGTTATTACATCCTTTGTCATTATGTCCTTTACGGTACCTTCCGATTCGGAAAATTCTAAATCTCTTTTAGTTAAAATCCCAATAAGTTTTCCCGATGCAACTACCGGCAAACCAGCAATATTTTTTGTTGTCATAAGTGTTCTGGCTACATTAACCGGTGTATCAGGGTCTATTGAAAAAACATCCCTTATTATTATGCTTTCCTCCTTTTTTACCTTCTTTATCATTTCAACCTGTTCATTTGCAGACATATTGCGGTGTATAACGCCAAGAGCTCCGTATCGGGCCATTGCAATGGCCATGGGATCCTCCGTTACAGTATCCATGGGAGAGCTTACAATTGGTATGCCTATATTAATATGTCGTGAAAATCTGCTTGCCACATTCGCATTTTTAGGCTCGATTGTAGAATGCAAAGGCTTTAAAAGTACATCATCAAAGGTATAGCCTTCTATGACATTCTGAAATTTTTCTTTAAACATGGAAAGTTAAGACTTATAAACTATTTAAGGCTATTTATATTATTTTCAGGAGAAGAGTACGGCAATAAACAGCCCAGATTAGGTTATTGGAGATGCCTATTTATGATACCTGTGTGATCAAAATTCCTGTATGTTACTTTTTATGATTTTGAATAAAGCAATAAAAATTATAGCAAGAATGTATTATTGATGTAATGGATCTAATAGAGGACCGGAAAAGGGTACTGGTGTATTTTCAGGAGAAGGGCATCATGGTGACAAAGACAGCCCTCGATCTGATACTGGATTCAAGTATGGGAGAATTGTTGCCAAAAATGGTCACACAGGAAGTCCTGGATGCAGGTTATCTCACTGAAAATGATGTATTAAAGTTAATTAGAAAACCAGAACGCAGGAAGATGGATTTCGAAGTATACATACCGGACATAAAAGCCCATAGCTCTGTGGAGGATTTTCAGGAAATGTTCACGGATCGCTATGAAAGGTTAAAAAAAATTATAGTGCAATCTGCCGAAATGAGGGGGACATACACTATTAAGAGTGCTAAAAAAACCCAGGGAAAGGTAAAAATTGTTGGTATGGTTTCAGAGGTAAGCACCACTAAAAATGGCCATAAGAGGCTTCTGCTCGAAGATCTTGATGATAGTCTAATCGTCTTCCTCTTAAAGGGGAAGGGCATGAACAACGAACTGATACTGGAGGATGAGGTTCTCGGGGTCGTTGGATCTATAAGCAACACAGGCAAAGACCCGGTTTTGTTTGCAGATGAGGTCATAAGGCCAGATATACCATACAAAATGATAGACGAGCAGAAAAAGGATCCTGTATTCGTGGCATCCCTGTCAGATATACATGTGGGAAGCAAGACATTCAGGGAAAATGACTTCATGAAAATGGTTTCCTGGATAAAATCTTCCAGTGAAGAAGCATCCCAACTTAAATATCTCATTTTGAGCGGCGATGTTGTGGATGGTATAGGAGTTTACCCTGGACAGGATAAGGATCTTGAAATTCTGAACCCATATGAACAGTATGAAAAACTTGCAGAATATGTCAATGTTATCCCCGAGGATGTGAATATCTTTATTATGCCAGGAAACCATGATATAGTAAGGCTTGCAGAACCACAGCCCGTATTCTCTCAAAAAATCAAAAATTTCTTTAATGATAATGTCACACTGCTGCCAAATCCATATAATTTGGTTCTGGAAAATAAGAATGTTCTTGTTTATCATGGAATGTCCCTGAACGATATGATAGAACTGGTTCCAGGTGCCAGCTATGCCAGTGTAGGGTCTTCCATAGAGGAACTCCTGAAGAGAAGGCATCTAGCCCCTGTATATGGTGGGAAAACCCCGATAATTCCTTCAAAAAGAGATTATCATGTAATAGAACAGGTTCCTGATATTTTTATTACAGGCCATATACATTCATTCTCACAGGGGAATTACAGGGGTGTACGTTATATTAATGCTTCTACATGGCAATCACAGACTGATTACCAGAAAATGATGAATTTTTCTCCGAATCCCTCCATAATGACTTTATTCGATTTAAATTCCAAAACTCAAATTATTAAGGATTTCAAGGAATCATAGGGTACTTTTGATTATTTCCTCTATTTCCCTCTTGAAGGTATCCATAAAGTCATTGAGTGCTTCCTGTTTTATTCCATTGGGTGCAGTACTGATTCCTATTTTAGCAGTAACCTTTGCCATTTTCGCAAGTGAGTCATATTCCTTTATTTTGGCCTCCATGAACTCTTCAATAACTTCGGTTATCTGTTTTTTAATTTCGCTGTCTTCGTTTATTTTCTTCCTGATATATTCCTTGATTAAGTCCTTAAAAACGTCATGTATTGCTTCAAAATACATTTCTTCTGAAGGAGCGGCATTTATTATATTGTTCAAATATTCATTAACATCTTTTTTCATAATACACTAATTGTTATTAGTAATTAAAGTTTAATTATATTCTGCCATGGAATATTTTTCAAAAGTGTTATATAAACATATATCCTTCCTTTCTTATGAATAAAAAGATCCTAGTCATAGGCATTGTTATGATTATTATAGGCATAGCGATGGCGGCTGGAGGCGGTGGGTATTTTGAAAGCTCATTTGCCAGTAATTCAAATTCACATTTTATAGAGAACAAAACAACTAATTTGACTGTGTCTAATAATATAACGGTTAAATCCGGTTACATTGTCCTTATAAATGGGGCAATTCCCAGTGGAGAACTTGTATCTCATTCAAATTTGATCACGGTCACAAATCAGACGGCGTTAAAGGATAAGGGATATAAACCAACAGAATCTAATGCAGGAATAAGCATATTCGTGGGGTTAAATCCCGGAACATATAATTACGTTTATTTCAATGCAACATCTAGCGCCCCACTATATGGATATATTACAGGGTCACAGTTTGATGTGGTTTCCGCTCTGGTAATAGTGGGAGGACTGGTTGGAATAGCAGGGTTTATTGTAATGATATATGGTGCAATCAAAAGGGAAAAGCCCAAAAATCCATATGATCCTGATGATCCCTACAATATAGACAATATAAAATTATAATTTTAATGATTTATAAAAAATTTCTTTATATTAATAGACTTGTAACCGTGTTTTCCAAATTCAACTGAAATGAAGAGCATAAGGAACATTGATGCTATAAATACTGCAAGTGCAGAATTAAGTGCTTCATTGCCCATTGTCAGGATAACTGGAAATATAAAGCCCGCCACTGCAGAAAAATTCATGCTTGGCCCAATCTTATCGGCTTCCACATTTAAATTTTTACTTATTATGGGAAGAAGTGAATTGACACCAAGCCCGAACATGGTGAAAACCACAGCGAATGCTATATTCGTAGTGGAAAAGAATAGAATGCCACTGATTGCCACAATTATCAGTGAAGAAAACACTGTTTTCTTCAGGGAAAAACGTATCATCATAGCCGGCAGGAGCAGGTATGCAAACACTGCAATGGAATAGGCTACAATTGATTCAATGAATGCAGATGGGCCAAGGTACGAAGGAACTATCTCCAGAACATAGGCCGGTGTGAATCCAAGAAGAAAAACTAGAAACACCTTAATAGAGAAATCAAAATGGAACTTCTTCAACATTGGAGATATGACATTATGTTTTCTGGAGAACAGCACTGCTGGTGCAAATACGATTCCAGCAATTGAAACCAGTTCCCATGAACCAAGCAACATGAAGAATATTGCGCCCATTAACCATCCAATTGCCCAGCCTCCCATTGTAAATCCTATGATCTTTCTGTTCCCTGTGATTGATGATACCTCTATTGCAGCCGAGGTAGCCAGCCCAAAGAAAATACCAATAATAAATCTGCTGGCAAAGAGTTCTATGAATGTTGTTTCATATCCCATTCCAAATGATATGACTGCCATCAGGGTTATTGAGAGCAATGCAAGCCTTGGAACCCCAAGCCTTCCCACGTATGAATATATAAATGGAGTTACCATGCGGCCTATGAAGGGAATACCCAGAAGAATAAATGATTCAATATAGGTAAAGTGCAAGGTATCAACTATATCATTGATGAAAAATGCAAAGTCCATCAAAAAAAATGTTGCCACTGAATATGAGAATATAGGTAGAATTTTGTTGAATTCTTCCTTTGAAACATGTACATTATTTGCATGTAAATTTAACATATAATAGGAAATGCCACATTTATATTTATATATTATTCATTATATTATTATTTATATATGTTAACTTAAAATTAATATTGCCATATTGTATCCTGCGGATTAGTAAGTATTCTAATGAATTGCATGGACACCCTAAAAACAGGTTTATAATGTTTATCCGGTGAATATGAGACAGATGCCAGATGATGGTGCAGGAAATACCAGTGAGTTTCCTAATGCTAAATAATAGTGGCTGTCTGTTTCACTGACAGAACTTATACTTGCTAATGGATTTATATTGAGTATAGAGATTTCATACTTCATCCCCCAGAAAGGGCTTTTCAGCTTACTTGAAATAAAAGTACAATAAATAATATTGCATACATTTAAATACGAATTACGGAATACGTATTTTTAATACTATAATAGTAATTAATTTATAATAAGTATGGATGTGGTTAAAATGAATATTATAGAAAACATTCTTTTCAACCATTCCGTGGAACCTGTAAAATATGTTTCTCCTGGAGACATAGTAACTGTGAATGTTGACAGGGTCATAATGGTTGATATGGCTGCCCTGCACCCGGAATTTCTGGACAATCCTCCAGTTAAGCCATTTGACCCGGAGAAAATATCACTGGTGTTTGACCATTATGTCCCGGCTCCAAATATAGAAATAGCGAACAGAGTAAACCGGCTAAGAAAGGTGGTTGACAGATGGGGTATTAAAGACTTTTATGATGTGGGAAGAGGTGGCATATCCCATGTACTGGGAGGCGAAAAGGGGTGGTTCAGGCCAGGTAGCCTCATAGCAAATACAGATTCCCATACCATTGCCACCGGTGCATTCAACACCCTTGGGAGAGGGTTGGGCACTCCTGAGGTCATGAATATTATAGCAACGGGGAAAACATGGTTTCCGGTGGGTGAAACCCTGAAAATAAATCTGGAAAACAGGATAAAGCCACATACCTCTGCTAAGGATGTGTTTTTTTATATGGCATCTAAGATTGGAGATATACCGAACAAAAATATAGAGTTCTCTGGAAATGGAATAGAATACCTTAATATAGATCAGAGGAGCTCCATATCTACAATGTGTGCCGAGGTGAGTGCCGAATTTGCAGTATTCCCAGAGGATAAAATTTTAAAACAGTATATGAATGAAAGAGGATATATGGATTATCACGCCGCTGTACCTGACACCAATGCCGAATATATTGATGAAATGTCCATAGATATGGGAAAAATAGAACCTATGGTGGCAATGCCAGACAGAATCATAGGCAATATAAAACCGATTTCTGAAATAGGAAGGGTGGAAATAGACGTTGCAGTTGTAGGTTCATGTGCAAACGGGCGGCTGTCTGATATAAGGGATGTTGCAGAAGTGCTGAATGGCAGGAAAATAAGTGATAGAACAAGATTTGTCGTAACACCTGCCTCAAAGGCAATATACGAGGAGGCTTCACGGCTTGGATATATAAGTACAATAATGGAAGCAAATGCCATGGTCACCAATCCCACATGTGGTGCATGCCTTGGCGGGCATATGGGCGTTGTTGGCAATGGCGATAATGTCATAAGCTCCACAACCAGGAACTTTAAGGGCAGGATGGGGGGAAGTGGTGCTAAAATTTACCTGGCGTCGGCACGGTCTGTGGCAATTTCGGCTCTTAAGGGGCATATAGCGGGGGATTTAAATGAATAATATAAATGGAAGGGTATGGATTTTTGGAGACGATATCAATACTGATCTGATGTACCCTCAGATCTGCTATACATTGCCACAGGAAGAAAAACCGTACCATGCAATGGAGGCAAACCGGCCTGGCTGGGCTGGCATGGTCAGAAAGGGAGATATAATTATTGGGGGAAGAAATTTTGGGACAGGGTCAAGCAGGCCTGCGGCTGATAACCTGAAGAATCTGGGTATAGTTTGCGTTATTGCGGAATCTATAAATGGCTTATTTCTCAGGAATGCTGTAAATTCTGGTTTACCGGCACTGGAAATACATGGAATTTCAGGCATTGCAAGGGAAGGTGATACCATTGTTATTGATTTTGTTAACAGCATTATAAAAAATGCAAGAACGGAAGAAATGATCAATTTTAAACCATTGCCTGCCTTCCTTATGGAAATAATAGAGAACGGTGGTATAATAAATATATTGAAAAATAAGGGTATGCTGGGAAAGCCCCTATGAGGGGACAACCTTTATCAAATTGCCCCTTGCAAGAAATATTAATGGGAGAAAAACCAGTCCAAGTACACCCATGGATAACCACGCAAGCTCATAATTATAGCTCGATACAATTAGTGTAAAAATTACTGGCACTGCCACTGCCACAAGGAGCTGCAGTGTGTTTACAAAGGAAAGTGTGAGTGAAACTAGGTCCCGACGTGCCAGGTACCTTACAATGGTATATGTTATTGACATACCATATACTGTAATCATTCCTATGGCAATGGCTATAATTATTATAAAAATATAATAGTGAATGAATCCTATCAATATAAGGGACAGGGAAAGTACTATGTTTATTGCAATGAACGTACCTATTTTGTATTTAGTCCTTGAAAAATGATATCCCCCAAGAATGCCACCCAAGAATCCGATTATCAAAAAGAGTGCAGATATGCTACCGGCTAAGTCTATACTATACTTTATTGATTCAAGATAGTATACAAAGAATTGCCCTATTATGGTTTCACTTACCATACTTGCTATTCCTATGAATGCCACCAGTATGATTATCCTGTTTGAAAAAACCTTCTTAAAACTGGTGAAAATATCTGATTTGTTAGTCTTTATATTCTCTATGTTCCTGAACAGGAAAACTAGAACAACGAATAACCCAAGTGTAGCCAGACCCGCTATTATAAAGGGTATTCTGTATCCCATATACTGGTCAAGAATTGCCCATCCAATTATTCCTACTCCACCACCTACATTGAATGCACCGTTATAAATTCCTATATGAAATGCATATTTGTTTTCAGGAACAATAGAAGCAAGGAGGCTCAGTGCAGGTGAGAAGAAAAGGGCAGCAGAGAGTCCAGCCAGAAATCTGGAAATTATAAGTTCAATAAAATTCCCTGAAAGCCCGGATGTTATTGCAAAAATAGACACAAACAGCAGTCCTATCAGGGATGTTGTTTTATCACCTATGTATGAAGAAAGGTAGCCCCCCAGTACCTGAAACATGGCAATCCCTACATAAAACGCTGTAACAAGTGTACCAAGTTCCACAACAGTCAGGTTCATTGCTGTTTTTATGTATTCCAGGGCAGGAGCCATGTCCATCCAGTTTAATGCATACAACGCCCTAGCAGTATGAACCAGTCCGGCCCTGGCACCATAATTCATCCACCAGTATTTATACCACATTTATAAATCCATCTGCACTCTGAAAAACTTGCTAAAATGATGCTTTGATATTTTTATAAATGGTGCTCAACTTGATGGTGATGTGTATATTGTTAATTTAAATAATTATACATAATATTTTTTTAATTTTTCATATATATCACTGTCTGGTATCAATGCCTTTAGCTTTTTCAGCATTTTTTCATTGTCATAAACAACCCTTTTGAATAATACGGACTGTTTTTCTGTATCTATAACAGCATATGAGGGTTTTCCGGTGAAATCCCTTGCCTGCCCTACGCTGCCGGGATTTATTATTTTATTCCTGTAAATCATCATAAAATGTGTGTGTCCTATGAGTATAAAATCGTGGCCGTCAAAAAATTGTTTGTCCCTGAAAACCTTTTCTGCCTCATTGGCAAACAGATATCCGTCAAGATTGTTGTATGGCGATGCATGTGTCATGTAGAATCTTTTTCCGTCTATTTCCTTATCTTCATTTAACCTGAATGTTTTCAGGAAATCCAGTTCGTTCTTTCCAAGTAGCTTCATGCTTATATTTTCCCTTGTGTAATCACTGAGTTCCAGCATATCGAAAGAACAGTTGCACGAAGATCCTGTCAAAACTGCGTTGTCGTGGTTTCCCATTATGTTTATATCACTGTTGCTCCTGAGAAAATCTATGACCTTATCGGGTTCCGGCCCATAATCCACAGCATCACCGAGAAATATCATTTTGTCATATTTCTCTTTTTCACATGCGGAAAGCAGGGAATCTAAATTCCCGTGTATATCAGATATAACAAGAAGTTTCATTCTATTAAATGGCATATCCCTATTTAATATATATGTAAATAATTACATATGAAATATTATTTATATGTAATTCTGATTTCCTCCCTAATGGAAAAAATTAGGGATATCAATATTTATAAAATGCTATCAGATGGCATCAGGCTGCATATCCTGAAAATTTTATCCACAAAAGATATGCAGGTAACAGATTTAGTGAGGGAATTAAGCATTGACCAGCCGTTGATATCCCATAAACTGAAGGAACTCAGGGAAAATGGGCTGGTAATTAGCCACAGATCAGGAAAGAATATTATATATTCACTCTCAGATAAATCACTGGATGAGGTGATTCGTGTAACTGAAAATGCAGGAAACAAGATAGATTTTGTATGCAATTGTGCTGAATGCGACACAGATAATATATGACTTTCCTATTCTATCTTGCCCTTTTAATTTTTGCCCTTACACTGGTAATGGTGCTCAAGAAACCGAAAAATATAGGAATAGGTTACTCTGCACTGGCCGGTGCACTTGTTACAGTTTTACTGGGGATATCAACATTAAGTGATATAATTACAGTATGGAATATAGTATGGAATGCAACATTCACATTTATTTCTGTAATCATAATTTCATTGATACTGGATGAGGCAGGTTTTTTTGAGTTTATTGCCTATAAAATCGCTTTATATTCAAAGGGCAACGGAAAAAAATTATTTATATTGATAATCCTGCTGGGATCGGCTATTTCTGCAATTTTTGCCAATGATGGTACCGCTTTGATACTTACACCAATAGTTTATGCAATATTATACAGATCAAACTTTTCAAAAAACAGGATACTTCCATTTATAATGGCTACTGGTTTCATTGCAGATACGGCAAGCATACCATTCATAGTAAGTAACCTTGTAAATCTTGTAACTGCCGGATATTTCCATATAACATTTTCAAGGTATACAGAAATTATGCTGATTCCTGATATTGTATCAATAATTGCAAGCCTGTCGGTTCTGTATATTTATTACCGTAAAAGCATAAAGGAGGATTTTCACACGGATCCGGACATAAAACCTTCCTCGTTCATAAGAGACAGAAGAATATTCCTTATGGCATTTCCCATGACAGCGCTTCTTATGGTTCTGTACTTCCTGTCTGGATTCATCCATATTCCAATTTCATTTATTGCAATGCCCTTTGCACTGATGTTTTATATTGTGGCACGGATAGATGGAAAGATAAATGCAAACTATGTGATAAAAATAGCTCCCTGGCAGGTTGTGTTATTCTCACTGGGAATGTATATAATTGTATTTGGTGTCAGCAAAAACGGACTTAATTCCATTTATATACCCATATTGAATTATTTTTCTGCACTGCCCGGACCGCTGGCAATTATTACTACTGGATTCTTCTTTGCCATGAATGCAGCATTCATGAATAATATGCCATCGGTAATGATAGGGGATATTGCAATATCAGGCATTGCACATCCAGGACTACTTATGTATGCCAATATAATAGGAAACGATATAGGCCCGAAGTTCACTCCCATAGGGTCCCTGGCCACGCTCCTGTGGCTCTATACACTTGAAAGAAAAAATTCCATAAAAATTTCCTTTGCCTATTATATGAAAACAGGGTTTATACTTGCCGTTCCTGTATTATTTTTCACACTGCTCTCACTATATATTACATCACTGGTTATCTGAACTTGCTATGGCTTTCAAATCATCCTCACTATAAACTATGTTGTTGTTTTTAATTTTTTCCAGCATGCCTGATATTTTATTTTCATCCAGATGCATGCCCATGCTTTCCAGTTTTTCGCGAAGGGCATGTTTTCCTGAATATTTATCAATGGTAAATGCACGTTGTATGCCCAGCCTGGCCGGGTCGATGAATTCATATGTCCTGGCATTGTTTATTATTCCACCAACATGAACACCTGATTTATGTGTGAATGCATTTGCACCGGTTACAGGATAATTTGGAGGCATGGTTATCCCGCTATATTTTTCAACCAATTCTGAAAGGGGTTTGAGTGACATTAGATTTACTGCATCTATATTCATATGGTAATTCAGCAGAACACCAAAGGCCTGCAGGGGTGTGATTCCAACCCTCTCCCCCAGCCCGTTGACTGTGGTATGTATAATAGTGGCACCAGATTCTGCGGCTGCAAGGCCATTGGCCAGAGCCATTCCCATGTCGTTGTGCCCATGGAAATCATATTCAACATTTTTTATATCGTTTATATTATTGAATATGTATGCAGTTTTCTCAGGAGTCAGTATGCCAAGTGTGTCAGCTATTGACACCCTGTCAGCCCCGGCTTCTACAGCTGTTTTTATTACATCCCTTAAAAAATTTATGTCGGTTCTTGAGGCATCTTCAGCTGTAAACCTCACCGGTATGCCGGTAGAAGATGCGTAGCTAACAGCGTCATATATTATATCAAGTGCCTCGGTACGGCTCTTGTGTGTTTTATAGTCAAGATGTATATCACTGATTCCGTAAAATATTGCTATCCTGTCCACATTCAGTGATGCGGCTGAATCGATATCAGAATTTACAGCCCTGCTATGGGCAATTATCTCTGAGTTTATTGTTCCTGATGCTTTCATTTCCATGATTTCCCTTATTGCTTCATAAATATCGGCAGAAACAAGTGGATGCCCTGCCTCTATCATTGCAATATGTGCATTCGAAAGGAGTTTAGCTATTTCTATTCTCTGATTTTTACTAAACAGTACTCCAGGAGTTTGTTCTCCTTCCCTCAATGTTGAATCCAGTATCCCAACTTTATGCGGCATATTATCAGGGTTGTATGCCTATTTAATAGATAAAAGTTTCGTATTATTTTTACTAATTTCGCATATTTCATTGTGATGAGTAAATGAAAAGTATTTTTAATCATTGTTCATTCATGGTTTCATGATTCTGGCTGTTGACGGTGGAGGCACAAAAACTGCTGCTATTATAGTGGATGAAAGAAAAAATGAACTTGTGGGCTTAGGTATTGCAGGACCTAGCAACGTCCGCAGTGTTACTGCTATAACTTCAAGAAAAAATATTTTAAAAGCCATCAAAAATGCAGAGAAAATGGCAGGTATGGCATCTATTACCAGATCCATCTATGGAATAGCTGGATATGGTGATTCGGTTGCAAACACTGCAGAAATAGAATCCATAATAAACGCTGTGGACAAGTTTTCACCGGAAAAACCCGTTATAACAAATGATGGTGAGGCTGCTATATATCTTGTTACAATGGGGGACGATGGCATAGTTACCGCCCTTGGCACAGGATCAGTAGGAGCTTATATCAAAGATGGAAAGATAAACAGGGTAGGTGGCTGGAGTTATCTAACAGATGATACAGCTTCCGGTTACTGGATAGCAAGAAAAGGTATAGAAATGGCTGAAAAAAGTTATGATCGCCTTATTGAAGAGACATCACTGGTAGAAAAACTCGAGGATTATTTCAAGCTTTCCCTTCGTGACCTTGTTGCCAATCTTGAATCACATTTTGATAAGAGAATTATGGCATCTCTTGCAATGATTGTGGACACAGAGGCAGAAAAGGGGGATAAAGTTTCTGAGAAAGTGCTTTACATGGCATTTAATGAGATAAAGCTAATGATAGACGGCATGAAAAGAAGATTTGATAAACCTGTGCCTGTAGGATCCGTTGGTGGAGTCATGCAGTCAGTGAAAATCAGGGAATTTCTGGAAAATGAATATAAGGGGATAAAAATTTTTTACGGATACCACGTTGCAATAGGGAATGTTATGAGGCTTATCGGTGTCAGAAACATGGAAATAAGAGATTCCCTTGTAACACAGATGAATGAAAAAATCCCCTTGCTTTCACAGAATGAAAGGGATCTGATTTTCATTAAATGATATCTTTTTTTAAAAAGATAGTTATATATACAATTCCAGTATTATTAGACCATGAAGTACCATTTATCCGATATGCTCATACTTGAACAGGTTTCGGGCGAACCCAAAAAACCTTACAGGATAATAAAAGGCATTATTGCAAAATTTGAGATGGACTATAAACCAAGCACCGGGATGATATATCCTGCAATAGACAGAATGATAAAAGCCGGTTATATAATAAAAACTCCTGAAGGGTATATTATAACAGAGGAAGGGAAAAAATACAGGTCAAAAAACCGGGAAAACTATGAAATGATGATTTCAAATTTTTTAGACAATAAGCTTTTCTTCAAGAACCTGAGAAAGGCCGTAAGGGAATTAATAATGACAATAAAGGAAGCAGACAAGGATTATATAAGAGAGAAACAGGACATAATTATAGAAGAGATAGGGAGAATTTCCAGGAAAATTAAAAATAAGGAGTGAAAAAATGGATTATAGCATAGAAATAAACAAATTAACAAAGGTATTCAAAGGAGATATTAAAGCAGTTGATGGGGTAAGCCTGACAATTCGGACAGGAGAAATATACGGACTGCTGGGGCAGAACGGAGCTGGAAAATCCACACTGATAAAAATGCTGACAGGCAGCCTTACACCTACATCCGGCACTGCGAAAATAGCAGGCCTGGATTTAACCAGGGACTCAATGAAAATAAGGCGTATTACTGGTGTAGTTCCGCAGGACCTTACAACGGATGGTGACCTTAGTGGGAAGGAGAACCTTAAATTGATCGCTGATTTATATGATATTCCAAAAAGGGAAGCAACCGAAAGGATTGATGTTCTTCTCCATATGGTTGATTTATATGATGTTAAGGACCGGCACGCAGAAGATTATTCTGGAGGCATGAGAAAAAGGCTTGAACTGGCATGTGGGCTTATGAACACTCCAGAAGTATTATTCCTGGATGAACCTACTCTTGGGCTGGATGTTACAACAAGGGAAAATCTGTGGAAATACATTCGCTCTGTGCAGAAGGAATTTCATATAACCATAATATTGACATCCCACTATCTTGACGAGGTTGATGCACTGGCCAGTGAACTGTCAATAATAGACCATGGAAAGATAATTATTTCTGGAACTTCCGATGAACTCAAGAAAAGCCTTAAGGGCGATATTATTACTTTGAAAGTAAAAAATGATGAGGAATTCAATAAATTGAAGGGCTTCCCGGATTCATTAGAACTAAGGCATATGGAAACAGGAGAAGTAAGGATGAAGGTAAACAATTCCGATGAAGTACTCCCAAAACTCATGAAATTTCTTTCGGAAAATGGAATTTCTCCAGAATCCATGAATATAAGGAAACCTTCACTTGATGAGGTATTTATAGAATACACCGGCAGGAATATAAATTCCGAGGCAGGAAATACAGATTATGCAAAATTAATGATGGGAGTGAGATAAAATGGGAGGTTTAATTCCCTTAACCATAAGGGATCTGAAAAGATGGTACAGAAATCCAGTATCTGCTGTGGTGGGAATGATACAGCCCATATTCTGGATTGTTCTCTTCGGAAGTGCCTTTGACATTGCGAAATTCGGCCCTGCATCGGTATCCTCTGCATTCTTTGAGGGGGCGCCAGATTATATCACATATCTGATGGGAGGAATACTGACAATCATAGGCCTATTCACAGGAATGTTTTCTGGAGTTAATATAATATGGGACAGGAGGCTTGGAATATTGCAGAGATTCCTTATCGCCCCAATAAACAGGGCGTCCATAATATTTTCAAGAATACTCTCATCGGTGGTCAGGATACTGGTACAGATCATGATATTATTCGCTGTGGCATTCCTGATACCTAATGGCCTGAAGATCGAACATGGATTCACTGTACTGGATGTTCTGATCCTTGTGTCTGCAGTGTTAATGATATCCTTTATATTCTCTTCCCTGTTCAGCATAATAGCTATAAGAACTACGAAAATGGAATCATTATTCGGAATAGTAAATCTGCTAAACCTGCCACTGATGTTTGCCAGTTATGCCATGTTTCCACCGGCCCTTATGGCAGGCTGGCTGTCAAACGTTGCAAAGTATAATCCGGTTTCGTGGTCTGCCCAGTCCATAAGGATGGTAATAATACACGGAACACTAAGTGCAAGTGAAGCACATACAGTATTAATTTATATGATGGGGTTGCTGGCACTGAGTGCATTCATGCTTATCCTTACATACGTGGCAGCAAACAAGGAGATACGTGGATAATCAAGAAATAATGGTACCATCACATTTTTGATTATAAAATATATTCTTGTATTCATCCAAATTAAAACCATTTACAACGAATATTTTTATTCCGGCCCTTTTTGCTATTGTTAATGATGTGATATCCATAAATACATTTGATCCTGCTCCTGTTGAATTTTTTATTGACAGTGAAATTGCCTCATTATATGATAGCCTTGAGAATTTCTTTGCGTCCTTATCAGTTTTTGGGTCGGATGAGTAAACGCCATCTACTGATGTTGCATTTATAAGTATTTTAGCTCCTATTCTTTCAGCAAGAAGTGTGGCTACAGTATCCGTAGTATGCCCGGGCTCTGTACCGCCCATTACAACATACCTGTAATTGTGTATCATTTCAACAGCATCGTTGATATTTGTTGGAATTTTGGAATTTACATCATCGAAGAATGTTGTCATTGCCAGGGCATTTATCCTGGTTGCGTTTATTCCTATCTCATCAAGTATGTTATCATTAACATGGTATTTCTTTAAATCCGATATATAGGTTCTGGCAAGTTTTCCACCTCCTACAACAATGCCAAATTTGTCATATGTGGAAATAGATTTCATTGTTTCAGAAAATTTTTCCATTAATTCAAGATTGAGCCTTTCTTTTGATATTATTGAACCACCAAGTGATATAACGACACTAGTCATGTGATTTCATTAAGGTTAAATATTATTATAAAATTTTCTATAATGGATGACGAGGATTACAAACGCTATGAATTTAAAAAAGCCATGGAGGAACTCTCTAAACTGCATGGCCGCGGAACAGAGCTAATATCACTTTACATTCCTCCTGAAAAACAAATTTCTGATGTTGTCCAGTATTTAAGGGAAGAATTTTCTACATCTTCTAATATAAAATCAAAAACAACCAGAAAAAACGTTCTTGGGGCAATAGAATCTATAATGTCCAGATTGAAGTACTACAAACAGCCACCTGAACATGGCCTTGTATTTTTTGTGGGGCATGTTGCAACACGAGGGGATCAGACAGAGATGTATACAAAGATAATAGAACCCCCGCAGCCCATACAGACATTTCTATACAAGTGCGATTCAAGTTTTCACCTGGAACAGCTCACAGACCAGCTAAAGGAAAAAGAGTTATATGGGCTTATAGTTATTGATAGGAAAGAGGCAACCATTGGGTTTTTAAAAGGAACAAAGATAGAAGTTGTTGATTATGAATATTCACTGGTTCCTAGCAAGCACCGACAGGGTGGACAGTCATCGCGAAGGTTCGAGAGGCTTATAGAAATTGCCGCTAATGAATTTTTCAAAAAGATTGGGGATATAGCCAACAGCACGTTTATGCCCGTTATAAAGGATGTTATAACCATATTTGTTGGAGGGCCAGGTGCAACAAAGGAGTACTTTATAGAAAAGGATTATCTCAGAAACGAGATAAAGGATAAAATAAAGGACCTCTTTGATATTGGATATACTGATGAATCTGGCTTAAGGGAGCTTGTTGAGAAGGCCTCCGAATCAATAAAGGACATGAGAATAACAAGGGAAAAAGACATAATAAACAGATTTCTCAGAGAAATAAAAAAATCTGACGGTGGCCTTGGCGTATATGGGGAGGCTGCAATAGTCAATGCGCTGAAGATGAAAAATATTGAACTGCTTATAGTATCTGACAGCATAAGAAAAATCAAATATTTTTACAAATGCCCTGTATGCGGTGCTGAAAAAACATTTACTGAGGAGCCACAGCAACAGCCTGTATGTGATAATGACAATGCTTCCATGAATTTCGAGAAAGAAGATGATTTCATAGAAGATCTCTATAAGATGGCTGAGGGATCAGGGACAAAGGTGGAAATGGTCTCGGAGGACAGCGATGAGGGCAGATTGCTGAAAACAGCCTTCGGTGGCCTCGCAGGCATACTAAGATACGTCCCTGAAAATCAGGTAAACATATAATCTAAATATCAAAATGCACCAGATTAATGAACAGGCAGTACTGACATACTCTCCTCAGCTATAAAGCATCGGAAGTTCTTTCTTTTACTTAGTTTTCGTCTTCATTCCTCATGGTCCGGGGGCCTTCCCAACCTCTTATAGAGGATTTTACAGAAGAAATCTCCATCATGCCATTTTTCAGGACTTATCCGATGGATTACCTTCTACTTTTATATTTCATAAAACAATATAATTGTTTCACAATTCATCTCCTCCCAAAGATCGGAGCTTTCTTACTTCTATGTTTGTAAACTGGATCTTTCCTCAGGAATTCAAATTTTCTCGAGAATTCAAACTATAACCACCGCTTGAAGGATTCACTTTTGTTCCCCCATTCGTGCGGGATGTCCACCATTGCGCCGGGTAGAAATAGTTTCCAGCCTACATCTGCTCTTAAGGCGCCCCATGTTTCCTGAAAGTGCATTCACATGAAATTTCGCTGTATGCTACAATCGATCCTATTGCTATTTCTGCCCTGTTGTTAGTTGATTTTATGGGGTTTTTCGGCCTGTACTGTTAATCCCTATGAATTTGACAATACTAAAATTTCGGGTGGCTTAACAAAAAATAAATATACAATTGCTATCAGAGATGGTGAATCCATTTTTCCTCTTTTTCAGGAAATTCAGGAAGTATTCAAGAAATCATGTAATGAAAGCTTCGCTTTTAACCATAAGTGTTATAATATATTCAGTACTCAGCGAATTTTACATTGAGAATAACATAGCATCCAGCGGCATCCACTCATTATTCACAAGCCTCTGGTGGACTATGCAGACTATTACAACAGTTGGTTATGGAGACACACCAGTATATGGCCTGGCTGGAAGGACAAATGGCATGATAATAATGGTAATAGGAATAGGGTCCCTTGGATATCTGATGGCTGGCCTGACAAGCATGCTTATAGATATAAGGTTATCCTCAAAATTGGGTGAGAGAATGGCAGCTGAAAAGAAACATATAGTATTATGCAACTATAATGAAAGCACAAAGAAAGTACTGGAAAGGATAAAATATGATGGTATTGACATAGTTATCCTAAATGAAAATGAGATTAAGGGAGATAATGAATATACATTTGTGAAAGGCAGTTTCCTGAGGGAAAACGACCTGATCAGGGCTGGCATAAAAAAGGCATCGTCTGTCATAATTTTTTCAAGGGCCGAGGATAAGGATCAGATGGGCATGGATGCTGAAAACATTTTATCTGCCATGATTATAAGGAAACTTAATCCAGAAATAAGAATAATCGGTGAGATTCTTAATCCTGACAGCCGTGAACATGCATCCAGCTTTATGGATGATATAATAATAAAGGGCGATGTATCATCCATGCTAATTTATTCATCCATAATGATCCCGGGAATTCCAGAGTTTATCAATGATTTGCTTACATCTGATAGCATTTCTGAAGAGAATGTGGATAAAGGGTATATGGACAGGACATACAGTGAATTCATCCATATAATGGAAAAGGAAAACAAAATAGTTCTTGCCTTCAGAAAAAATGATAAGATATACCTGAGAAAAAATTCTGATGAAAAATTAGATGTGGAAAGTTATATATTTATCAAAAATTGATTACTGGTAGAGACCCAGGTCTTCAGTTTTCTTCTTTTCGCTTATGTCTCTTCCCATTGTTGCTGAAAGATCGTTGTAGAATTTTATAACATTCTTGTCTATGGAAGGACGTATAGTCTTCATTGCCCTTATAAATGCCTCCTGATTAACCTCGGTAGCATCAGGATTGTCACGATACGCCATCATCCCTGCCTCTCTGCACAGGTTTTCCAGATCGGCACCAACATAGCCCTCTGTTTTTCTTGCAATATCATGGAGATCAACATCCTTGGCAAGAGGCATTTTCTTTGTATGGACTTCCAATATTTTCAGCCTTCCTTCCTCTTCAGGAGGCGGTATGTATATTATCTTGTCAAATCTGCCTGCCCTGAGCAGTGCCGGGTCAATTATATCGGGCCTGTTTGTTGCAGCGATAACAACAACGCCATTGAGCACCTCTATGCCGTCCATTGAGGTCAACAGCTGATTAACTATTCTTTCTGTGACACCCGAATCCATGGACGTTCCTCTCCTGGGTGCGATTGAGTCTATTTCATCCATGAATATGATTGCAGGTGATACCTGTTTTGCCTTCTTGAATATTTCACGGACGGCTTTTTCACTCTCGCCGACCCATTTTGAAAGAACCTCCGGACCCTTTACGGATATGAAATTAGCGTTGCTTTCGTTGGCTACAGCCTTGGCAAGCAATGTTTTTCCTGTTCCCGGAGGACCGTAAAGCAGGAATCCTTTTGGAGCCCTGATGCCTAACCTGCTAAATACATCGGGTTTCAGAAGTGGAAGTTCCACAGCTTCACGAAGCTCTGATTTTACCGATTCCAGACCGCCTATATCATTCCATTTTATGTTTGGGATTTCTACTGTGACTTCCCTGAGGCTGCTTGGCTCAATGCTCTTTAGTGCTTCCATGAAATCGTCTTCGGTGACGATCATTTTTTCCAGCACTTCCGTGGGTATAGGCTTATCCAGATCTATTTCAGGAAGGTACCTCCTTAGGGCGTTCATGGCAGCTTCCCTTGTCAGGGCGGCTAAATCAGCCCCCACAAAACCATATGTTATGTCTCCTATTCTGCTGAAGAATTCACTTTGTTTCTCATCATCCATTCCCAGGGGCATCCCCCTTGTGTGTATTGCAAGTATTTCCATACGCCCTTTTTTGTCTGGGACTCCTATGACGATTTCACGATCAAACCTGCCCGGCCTTCTCAGGGCGGGGTCAACAGCGTCAAGTCTGTTTGTTGCACCTATGACTATTACATGCCCCCGATCTTTCAATCCGTCCATAAGAGTCAGGAGCTGGGCAACAACCCTTCTCTCAACCTCTCCCTGCACATCTTCCCTTTTAGGGGCTATTGAATCTATTTCATCAATGAATATTATAGATGGTTCTGATTCATCAGCTTTCTGGAATATCTCCCGGAGTTTTTGTTCACTCTGGCCGTAATACTTGCTCATAATTTCAGGTCCGTTGATTGCGTAGAAGTTTGCACCACTTTCGTTGGCTACAGCCTTTGCTATAAGTGTTTTTCCAGTTCCCGGGGGACCATTAAGCAGCACACCCTTTGGAGGCGTTATGCCGAGCCTTTCAAAAAGTTCCGGATGTTTTAAGGGAAGCTCTATTATTTCTCTTATTCTTCCCAGCTGATCAGAAAGGCCACCAATATCTTCATAGCTTACCTTTGTTACTTCTTCCAGCACTTCTGAAGCAGGGTCTTCCCTTATTTCCACATGAGTTTCCTCCCCTACCTCAACAGGAATCTTACTGGGGATGGTTTTAATTACCTTAAAAAGTAAGCCCGTATGCCCGGCAAGTGTGAGTCCTGGAACACTTATGCTGTCCTGCTCTATCAAAGGCCTTCTTATGAGGGCTTTCTGGACAAAATCATCTATGCCTTCCCCAAACCTTAATTTCTGGTCTTTTCTTATTATTGGGGCAAGAACAACTTTCTTTGCTTCTTCCACGTCCACCTTTTTTACCTTTACCTTATCCCCTATTGAAGCACCACAATTATTTCTCATCACACTGTCTATACGGACAATACCCTTGTTCTCATCCTCAGGCCGGGATCTGAACACACGTCCAACAGTAGATCTAACCTTGTCAATGGCAACAACATCACCTATTTCAACATCAAGATCTAACCTGGAAATTTCATCAAGTCTGACCCTGGCCATGCCGGGATCGGTTGCATTTGCCTCAGCTACCCTGAGTGTTATACCATCATTGGTTTTCATATACCCATATTTACTAAATAGTATTTTAAAATATTGATATATCTTTATTTCACTGTGACCACATAATAACCATGAATATTTCAAAAACTAATTGAGATTAATATTGTTCCCATGATATACATTTGTTTTTCCTGCCAATATTACCAAGAATCATATTACATTAAATAAGTAATTTATTTTATGAGTGAATATTATAAAATGGAAGTTACAAAACGGAGTTATTCCTCTTCAGCCAATCTGGGACCTGGATATGATATACTGTCAATGGGCCACAGGGCATTTTTTGATTCGGTGACTGTAAAACAGAATGGGGACGGCAAGGTTAAGATTATTTCAGATTCTACACCTGAATATCCGGAAAAAAACACTGCCGGACTCAGTGTCATGAAAATACTGGAAGACAGGGAAATAAAATGCGGCATTGAAATGGAAATAAAAAAAGGTGTCCCCATTGGGCTTGGATTAGGAAGCAGTGGTGCATCATCATCAGCCGCAGTCAAAGCGGTAAACGAGCTTCTGAAACTTGATATGGGCAAAGATGAAATGGTATATTATTCCATGTATGGAGAAATTGCAGCCTGCGGTTCTGCACATCCAGATAATGTTTCTTCGGGAATTTATGGTGGGCTCACACTTATAAGTTCCAATTCGCCTGTAAAGGTCAGGAAAATTAGTGTTAATTATGATTTTAAGCTTCTACTGATAATTCCAGAGGCTAACATAAAGAGCAAGACCCAGTATGCAAGGTCAATTGTGCCAAAATCCATAACAATGGATGAACATATAGTGAATTCCTCAAGAATATCAACAATGCTTTATGGTTTTATGGAAGGGGATAGAGATGCAATACGTGAGGGTATGAAAGATGATATTGTGGAACGGTCAAGAGAGGCCATGTTCCCATTTTACAACAATATCAAGGAGAAAGCCATGAATAGAAACGCTGTTTCCGCATGTATAAGTGGGGCTGGGCCCACAATCCTGATATTTACTGATGAAAAAACGAGGAAAGATGAAATGTTAAATGATATAAAAAACATCATGAATTCATATAATACTGGATACGCTATTCGTGAAACAGAAATTCTGGAGGGTTACGATGAACAATAATAAAATATATGCAAGCCCGCTTACATTTCCCATATACCAGACAAGTTCCTATGCTGCCCCTGAGGGGGAAAAATACAGATACAGCAGGGAATACAATCCAACAGTGGAAAATCTCGGCCTTGAGATAAGAGATCTGGAGGAAGCGGAGGATTACAATGTGTTTTCATCAGGCATGGGTGCCATCACAACTACATTGCTGGCTCTTTCAAAGCCCGGTGACAGGATATTGACACACCTTGACACATTTGCAAGGTCCTATCATTTTATCAGGGATTTTCTGGGTAAATGGGGAATCCAGGCCGATATATCCAATCCGGGCACAGAGAATATTATAAGAGGTATAAGAAAGGATACCAGAATTGTTTTTGTTGAGAGCATGACAAACCCAATATTAAGGGTAAATGATATAAGGGCAATATCAGAGAAATGCAGGGAAGTTGGTGCCATACTAATTGTTGATTCCACTGTTCCGACTCCCTATAATTTAAAATCTGTAAAACTGGGAGCTGACATAGTTGTGCACAGTGGCTCTAAGTTTATTTCCGGCCATAATAACGTTATTTCAGGACTTATAGCAGGTAGAAAAGACCTTATAGAGAAAATTGACGCCATGAGAAGGACGATGGGAACATCTCTAGATCCTAATTCCGCATTTCTGACAGAAAATGGAATGAAAACACTGGGGATCAGAATGGAAAAAATAAATTCAAATGCCATGAAAATAGCCAGGATTCTTGAGGATAATCCTGGAATATCGAAGATAATCTACCCAGGACTTCCTGACCATCCCGACCATGAAGTGGCAGGGGAATGCATGAAAGGCTATTCTGGCATAGTCTGCTTCAAGATAAAAACTGACCCTGAAAAATTCACAGCTAACCTGAAAAAAATAGTTCCTGCAAATACTATGGGAGGGACTGAAACGATAATATCTATACCTGTCACAATGTCCCACAGATCCCTGAATGCTGATGAGTTGGGTACACTTGGCGTGGACTCCAGTTATATGAGGCTTTCAGTTGGAATAGAAGACCCTGAAGAAATAATAAGAGATATTACCAATGCCCTTAATCAGTAATCTTCAATTTTATATAATCCATAATCCTGTATTTTGTGGACTCAAAATCACTGTTGTCTATAATAAACACATCTTTTCCAGAATTATCCATTGAATACTTTTCTATAATGGTGTATACGGGCAACTGATCAACAAGCCTCTCTCCTGGAGAGTTAAAATGTGTATATTTTGTCCTTTCCTTCAGCCTTTTACTGTGCAGGGGCATATCAGATATGTGTATGTAAACCATGATTATTTTATCTCTGATGTCGCTGTCAATCATTTCTGGAATAAAGTAAAGAGTTTCCAGTATCAGTGGTTCCCCATTGCTGATACCCCTCCTCAAAACTGCATTTATCCCGGGATATATAAATTTTGACTGATCCAGATAGCCCTGTATTATATTGTTCTCGTTGTTTTCTCCATATACCCTATAGGCATTATATACACTTTCCTTCATTGCAGGATTATCTGTATATGGCCTCAAAAATTCCCGCAGATAGTCCCCGGAAAGTACTATATTTATATTGAATTCTCTGCCAATAAAACCTGACAGGCTTGTTTTTCCCACTCCAGGAATCCCCCCAATCAATATAACTGGAATCATGCACGCCTTATTATAAATATATTATTAATTCTTTTTAACATATAAGTGCAAATAGATTCTTTACGCATTCACGGGATAATAATTTTCTTTATCTGGTTATTTATCTGGCTTTAAGCTATAAAAACTGCAATAAATTTTTAAATGATAAGCTTATATCAAAGTGATAATCATGGCTACAGAAACTTGGGAAGTAAAGGAAAATGCAAAACCTAGAGGATTAGACGGCATATCAGATAAACAGATAGACTACCACTTTGATTTCCATTATAAGGGGTATGTGGCAAAACTCAATGAAATCTGGTCAAAGTTGCCAAATGTTGATCTTACCAAGGCTAACCAGAATTACAGCGACCTCAGGGAAATGAAACTGGAGGAGACATTTAACTACGATGGGTCAATGCTTCATGAATATTATTTCGAGTCATTAAGCAAGGAACATGTTCCTATGCCGGAATCCGTTAAAGGGCAAATAGAAAAGGATTTTGGAAGTTATGAAAACTTTGTGGCACTGTTCAAGGCAACAGGCACTGCATTCAGGGGATGGGCACATCTTGTATTTGACCTTAACTGTGGAAAACTCAGAGTTCTCGGAGCAGATATACACAATGCATCTGCCATATGGAATGCATTAATGATACTGCCCCTTGATGTTTATGAGCATGCGTATTACACAGACTACGGAGCCAAGAGGGCACCATACCTGGATGCATTCATGAACAATGTAAACTGGAAAGTCGTTGAAAAGAGACTTGAAAGGGCAAAGAGAACATACGAAGCCTTCAAAAAGGATTAAACACTTTTTTAATTTTTATGATTAAAAACGATGAATTGTCCATTAAAATAATGGAATCAAGATTATTATTTAATAAAAAGATTAATGAAAGAATCATAGATTTTATTAATATGGGTAAATCACGAAATGATTCTCTATTTATAGAATTGTCCTTCTGCATTCTTACTGCAAATACATCAGCTGAAATGGGCATCAGAACTCAGAGAATTATTATGGGCGGTTTTATTGAGTATAGCAGGGAACAGTTAAGTGAAGAATTGAAAAAGGCAAAGTATAGATTTTACAATAAACGGGCAGATTATATTGTCAACGCAAGATTCATGAGAAAAAATCTTAAAAAACTTATCAGTACCATGGATCATTTTACACTCAGGGAATATTTGGTAAACAATGTCAAAGGGCTTGGATACAAAGAAGCATCACACTTCCTGAGAAACATAGGAATATTTGATTTTGCAATCCTGGACAAGCATATTATGCAGCTTTTAATGGATTATGGATATATAAAAGATGTGAAGTTAAATTCAAGGGCAGACTATCTGGAGAAGGAGCAGATATTCAATTCCATGGCTGAGATGTATAATCTGCAGCCGGGAATACTGGATCTCTATTTATGGCAAATTGCAACCGGCAAGATACTGAAGTAATAATTCAATTTCTGATGGCATCTATCTTTTTCAGGTCCTTTTCGGTTGAATAATATGACCTGTATCCCTTGGATATCATAATTGATGCAGCATATGCACTGTTAAGCCCCTTTTTGCAGTAGAAAAAATAATTTTTATCCCGGTTTGCAGATGAAATCAATGAATCAATTTCACCTACAGGCATATTCAGCGCTCCGGGAATGTGCCATTTCATATAATCGTCCTTGCCTCTTAAATCTATAATTATGCTGTTTTCTGGTATGCTATCAACCTTGTTGCTCTGTATGGAATTTATATACCCATCGATCTGATCTTTTTTGATAGTTATAATCTCATGGAAATTATTTTTCAGTGGAAATTTTTCGGTTTCAGACTTCAAATCCCTGTATGCCGTATTAATCCCGGGATTTTTCGAGAAAAGTGAGCAGAACTCACCTATGGATTCTTCCATGTAAAGCCCTTTTGCCCTTGAATAATTTATTGTTTCTTCCTTGTCAAAGCCTATTAAGGGGCGGAATATGGGCATACGTATATCCTGTGAAAGGGATTTCAGGTTTTTAGGGATCTGTGAAGATACCTGGCCGATAGATTCTCCTGTTATTATGGCATCATAATCATTTTCATGGCAAAGATTTTCCGCGTATGAATAAAGAAGTTCCTTGAAGATAAGATTTGCATATTTTTGCTCAGGGTTATGCAAAATCTCTGTTATCATGGATGTTCCGTCGAGTATGAATATATTGCTGTTATACCCATGGGAATATTTAAACAGGAGATTTCTGGCAGATTTAAGCATATAAAGTGTATCAGAGGGATGTGCAAGTGAACAAAAAAGCAGGTCTGTTGCCATGCCGCGCTTCATAACCATAAATGTGGCTACAGGTGAATCAATTCCGCCTGAGAAAAGTGAAATGGCTTTACCCTCGGATTTTAATGGCAATCCACCAGGCCCCTCTATTTTCTCTGTAAAGGTGTAAAAATTTTTGTCACGTACTTCTATGTACAAAGGTGCTGATGAGTTTTCAAGGTCGACGCCTGCTGAATTTTCATAAAGTGCATTTCCTATTGCTATTTCAAGATCTTTGGATGTGAAATTATGGGTGCCTTTTCTTGTTACCCTGACAGCAAACGTTCTGTTTTTTACATAGTCTGTGTATTTTTCCTTACATCTATATACTATGTCCTTAACATCATTGAATGTATATTCATTTGCTGGAGAGAATGATTTTATGCCAAAAATATAGGGCAAAATATTTATTAATTCTGGATTTTCGGAATATAGATATATCCTCCCATCACTTTTTTTGTATTTGAGATTAGAACTGCCTGGCAATGCGGAAATTATATTTTCAACAAGAAGCTTTTCCATAATTCTTCTTGTCTTATTCCCCTTAAGGCCTATCTCAGAATACCTTACAATAAACATTGATAACATATATTTATTTGCTATTTATGCGTTGCTTTCCAAAAGTATCGCTAAAATATTTAATATAGAATGAAATAGAACTGACATGGAAACAATAAAAATAGCAGGATTTGGAGGTAGCTTCAGAAAGGAATCATATAGCAGGTATTTGCTTGAGAATGCCGTTAACCTAATGCCTGAAAATTCGAAACTTGAAATACTGGATATATCCAATTTTCCAACAATGAACCAGGATGAGGAAAATAATTATCCAGAGAATGTCAGGAAATTTAAAAAACAGATAAGGGAATCAGATGGAGTTTTAATAGTCACACCAGAATACAACTATTCAATCCCAGGATATCTGAAAAATGTTTTGGATGTTGCTTCCAGACCTTACGGAGACAATCCATTTGACGGTAAGCCTGTGGCAATCATGAGTTCATCCATAGGAATGCTTGGTGGATCCAGAGCACAGTACCATTTAAGACAGGTATGCGTATTTCTTAATATGATTCCTGTGAATACACCCGAAGTTTTTATGACCTTTGCCCAGCAGAAATTTGACGAAAAGGGCAAGCTAAAAGATGATATGACTGCAAAATTTGCAGGGCAGTTGCTGCAAAATCTTGTAAATCTGGCGATACAGCTTAAAAAATAATTATTTTTAAATTTCTTAAATTGACATGTTTTTATACCATTTTATAATTATTATTTCATGATAGTAGCTGATGTTACGTTTTATCCTATTGGCAGGGGAGTATCCGTGGGAGATACAATTAGAAAAGTTGTCGACCGCATGAAAAATAATAATTCAATTAAATGTTATCCAAATAGCATGGCCACAGTAATAGAATGCGAAAGCATTGACGTACTCATGGATGCCGTGAAAGATGCAGAAAAATTTATTGAAAATCTTGGTTTTCCCAGGGTTGAGACAATATTGCGCATAGACAATAGAAATGATGTTGATAATTCTGTTAAAAGAAAAATTAAGTATGTCGAATAAAAATATTATGGTTTAAAGGTTCCAGAGACAACCCATGGTGGTTCTGTTCCCAGTGGTTCCATGCCAGACACTTTGCTGTCCTCAAGAAGCTTTTCATTTACCTCAATCCCGAGTCCAGGTTTTCCAGATAACTGTATACTTCCATTTTTAACGGAGTATCCTGAAAACAAGTTCTTCTTCCATGCTGGCCAGGATTCCTCAAAGCTTTCCTGTATGAGGAAATTTGGAAGTGTGTAGTCTACATTTACGGTGGCAGCCGTCTGCACTGGGCCAAAGGCGTTGTGATATGCTACTGGAACTCCAAAAGATTCTGCTATGGCCGCTATTTTCTTAGCCTCAAGAATGCCCTTGGAATTTGTGAGGTCAGGCTGGATAACGTCCACCATTCCACCGGAAACATACCTTGCAAAATCCTCTTTGTTAAGTAGTCTTTCCCCAAGAGCCACTGGTATATTGACTTTGCTCCTGAATTCATGCAGGGAATTTTCCAGTTCTGGATGAACTGGTTCCTCGATGAAGAGCGGGTTATATTCTTCCAGTGCCTTTCCCGCACTTATTGCATATTTAGGAGAGAATCGTCCATGGCACTCTATAAGCAAATCTATTTTATCTCCAAGGCTTGATCTCATCTGTGCTACTATTTCCGCCGATTTTTTAATCCCTTCCTCACTAATTTTATCATAATTGTTGCCGAAGGGATCAAATTTAAATGCGGAATATCCAATAGAAACAAGTGATTTTGCCTTGGAAACAAAATCTTCAGGTGACACACAATCGGAATACCAGCCATTGGCATATGCCCGGATTTCATCATTGAATTTCCCACCTAATAAATTGTATACCGGTGAACCCAGGTTTTTCCCAATGAGATCCCAGGATGCAATTTCAAAGGCGCTTAATGCTGCTGTTTCTTCCACCGATTTGGTTACATAAAAAGCATTTTTATAATAATCCCTCAAATTCTTTTCTATATCAAAATAATTCTTGTTCTGAAATACCCTTGCAACCTCGTTCATGCTTTCCTTAACAGGTAGGGTCATCATTGTTGTAGGCGCCTCACCAAAACCCACTCTGCCTTCGGTAGATGTAAGTTTTAGGATAAGTATTGTAGAGCTCCATGGGGATGATTTTTCCTCTGAAGATCCCAATTCATAAATCTCAATATCCTTTATAGTTTCCATGGGGAAATAATAGTATGATTCTTATTAATTTTTCCGATGTGGGAATATATTATTAATCGAATGGAAATATTTAAATAAAATTAATATATATATATATATATATATATATATATTATGAAACAGAGATATATAATGTTGATATCTGTAGCCATAGTAGCTTTGTTCATAATGATGGCATTTTCAGATACTGTTTATAGTGATAAAAACAATAATATGCAAAATAGTGCTGATAGCAGCAATAATGTAAAAATTGGGAATATTACATTCATGCACAATTATAACATATCCAGTAATTACATATCAACCAGCAATATAAATAAGACATCAATAAACAGGGTGTACAGTTATGAAAATAGGGATGTTAAAAATAATGATAATAATACAACTTCCTATAAGTACGATTACATAGCAACAAACAGTACAAATTATTTATTGCAATATTATAATAATTCTAATGTAAAGTATACAATTGCATATACAGATACATTCAAGCATTATAAGGTGGAGATAGGGGATATAATATACAGGAATGGCAATGGGAATATATCATATGTCTATGCCAATATAGTTCCTATAAATTCATCCAAAATATTGCTGGGAAATGAATTTACACTGGATAATAAGGGTACATACGGCAATGTAATGGAAAAATTAATAAATAGTATAAAATTAATATCATTTAACTATATGTATTCCAGTAATAAGACATTAGATAGGTTTGGTATAGAATATTCATATATTGCATCGGCAATGGGTAATATGCTAAAATCAACGAATAATGGGATTAAGAATATTAGCATAGATAAAGCAGTAGGGATTGCAATAGACTGGACTTGGGGGTGTATAATAACAACAGGGTTTTATATAGCAACAATTGTTTTGATTGTACTTGCTGCAATTTTTGTATGGCCAGTATCTATTAGTTTAATTAGTATATTCGGTGCTATATCAGGAGCGATAGGTGCAACTTATGGTGAAGGAAATGCATGTTTTGGTGGATGGTAATATGAAATCTACTGATAAAAATTTAGAATTCAAAAAAATTCGTAAAACCAGAAAATGGACGATTTACGGTTACATATTAGCATCTATAGAATTATTATTTAATTCAATTATTTTCTTTATCATCAAGAATTATATTTTAGGATACATATTTTCAATAATATTTGGATTGATGTTAATTGAGACTATATATAAAATAGTTTATTTCAATAAAAATTTGCAGTAAATATTTATGCATAGCAATGTAATGGAAAAATTAATAAATAGTATAAAATTAATATCATTTAGCTATATGTATTCCAGTAATAAGACATTAGATAGGTTTGGCATAGAATATTCATATATTGCATCGGCAATGGGTAATATGCTAAAATCAACGAATAACAGTGTAAAGAATATAGAGATAGATAAAACAGTAAGTATACTTATAGACTGGACGTGGAGTTGTATTGTTCATTTAATTTACTATATAGTTGCTATAATAGCT
>NZ_KI542733.1:2442-3378 GCF_000496155.1 Ferroplasma sp. Type II | reverse complement strand
AACAATATATTATAAAACGCTATTATTTATCATGGCTATCGAAAATAATCTGGCTGAATTTATAAGTGGCGTATCCTATGAGAATATAGGAGAAGACGTAAAACATGAAGTTAAGCGAAGATTCATAGATGCATTGGGCGTTGCATATTCATCTATAGATTCTCCACCTGCGTCAAAGGTTAAAAAGATGATCGGGCTATATCCTGGAAATGCCAAGATTATCGGCATGGGCACATCATCTCCAGATTTCTCTGCATTTCTTAATTCACTGTTTATAAGATACATGGATTTCAATGACACATACCTGTCACTGGAACCATTACATCCAAGCGACATGTTCGGCCCATTAATTTCTATTTCCTCCATTTTCAATAAAACTGGAAAGGATTTGATTACAGCTGCTGCAGTGGGCTATGAGATAGGAACAAGGCTGTGTGATTCCACATCACTGAGGGCAAAGGGCTATGACCATGTAAATTTTACTGAAATAGCCATGGCTGCTGCACTTTCCAAACTGCTTGATTTTAATGAAAACCAGATAATAAATGCAATATCCATAGCACTTGTTCCACATGTGGCACTGAGGCAGCCAAGGGTAGGTGACCTCACAATGTGGAAGGCAGGAGCTGCAGCAAACAGTGCAAGAAACTCGGTTTTTGGTGCACTTGCCACGCTTTATGGCTTTACAGCTCCATCAGAGCCACTGTCAGGGAAAATGGGATTTAAGAACATAGTTGCGCCAGATATGGATTTCTCAAAACTTGAGGGTAAAAGAGTCGATGGCATTATGCGTACCTATGTAAAGAAATTTCCAGTTGAATACCATGCCATGGCAGCTGTGGAAGCATCCATGAAGTTGGTCAATGACCTGGACATGAACTATATAGACTCAATTGAAGTTTACACATACGAGGCTGCGGTTTCCATACTTGCAGA
>NZ_KI542733.1:0-1200 GCF_000496155.1 Ferroplasma sp. Type II | reverse complement strand
TTGTATATGCGCTATAAAGATATGATCAAAGCAGGCACTGCAACGCTTCATAATACCCATTTCATTTTCATGATTATAGCAAGTACTAAAGCATTTGACCGTCTTTTCCATCATTAATTACTGATATTCTGTCATTGAATAGTGGCTTTATGCTGTTATTTATCTTCATTAATGCGCTCCTTACTGTAAAGGGGTTTTCAGGGCATCCATAATCCGTTTTAGACTCTTCATTATACAGGGTGCATTGTTTCTCATCATATTTTATGCTGAAGTTGTCTGTCATGGCATATTTTGCCAGCACAATTTTTATTCCTCCTGGCTCTATTCCCTTCCAGCCACCTTCCAGTACGGAATATCTACTCCCTCCTGATAGGGTGTAAAGAAAAGCAACAAGCAATGTAGAATCAGAATTTTCAATTACTGCAAGAGGAGCGTTATTGGCCTTTGGGGAAACATTTACCAAAGCCTCTGGTTTTGTTATAAAATCAACATTAAAATTCTTATAATATAGTGGATAGAATGCGTTACCGAATGCATATATCTCTGAAACCTTATGATTTTCCTCTATGCCTCTTAAGAGTATAAACGACCTAGTAGTGCTTCCCATATTTTCAAAATTCCACTGCACTATTCCGCTGGATTTGTCATACCATGTGTAATTTACCTTTACTGGATTCTCTGTCAACTGATCGGAAATAAACCCTGCTATTCTCATAAAAATATAAAAGAATTATCCTATAAAAACCTTTACTAATAAAATATTTTTTTCATTATCGCAGCAGATATTATATATACAGTGTTTCTGGAAAACGGGGGCAAAAAACACACAGTAACAGATTAAATTATTAATAATATGGTTATAACCTTGTCAATGGCATATAAGGGATTGGATTCGGGCTGGTTTCCCGTGGTGCTGGGTACATTATCTATTTCTCTGGCTTTCTTTATAATTTACCTGGTATTTCACAGCAAGTTTCTGTTTGAAGTTGGCAGAATAATATATTTCATAGTTCTAATATTTTTTGCATTCGTATTTGTTTCATGGATTTTCCGGTATATAAAGAATAAAAATCTCATAATGGAAGATTATAAAGATATTACAAAATTTAGCTTTATTGCATTCCTTGGAGTGCTTTATTATGCCTTTGCATTCTTCTATACTTCATATGTAGGATTAAATGGATCTGTTGCATATCTTTT
>NZ_KI542732.1:16520-34072 GCF_000496155.1 Ferroplasma sp. Type II | reverse complement strand
ATTTATTGATGTGTTATTTGAAACTATAATTATGGAAGGATCGGATGAATTGCCGTGAAACTGGGATGTTAATATATCATTTGCCTTGCTTGACTGTGAATTCTTTGTAACTAAGGAATTAGTAAGATTATATGATGTGTCACTAAATATAAGTGTGGCCGGATATGCCATGAGCAAAAACAATATTATCCAGAATACTAATACCTTCTTCTTGTTTCTCCTGACATATTTGCCAACTTTGAAGAAGAACGATTCGAACATCGGCTTGTTATTAAATCCTGAAATATAAAGTTAATGAGTGAATAATTCCTATAATGAAATAATATTGCTTCAATAATAATTTATACCTATTAGATATGATTATCAATGAATTATACGCATTTAAATCTTTATGATTATTTCTATAATCTTGTAAAGCAGATTCCTGAAGGCTGCATAACAACCTATGGAGAACTTGCAAGAGCACTTGGGGACATAAGGGCGGCGAGGGCAGTAGGCTACATGCTTTCAATAAACCAGGATCCGGATAAAATACCGTGTTACAAGGTTGTGCACACAGATAGGAGAATGGGAAAGTATGCCCTCGGTATGGATGAAAAGGAAAAACGGCTAAGGAAAGATGGTATCAGGATATCCAATGGGATTGTTGAAAATTTCAGGGAACGATTTTTCTCAGATTTCAAGACGGATTATCCTTTGAAAAAATTGCAGGATGAACAGGAAAACATAGCAAGCATGGCTAATTTTAGAGACGGGATAGATGAGGATAATTTTTCCGCAATAGATGTTTCCTATGATGGGCGTAGGGGATATGGTGCCCTCATATCATATAACAGAGGAGAATACAGCATAATAAATATTGAAATGGAAGTTGACTTTCCTTACATACCGGGATATCTAGGATATCGGGAAACCCCTTTTGTCGAAAAACTTGCTGATGGAGTGGACGGTGTACTATTGATTGATGCAAATGGATTATTGCATCCAAGAAAATGTGGGCTGGCAACATTTGCTGGAGTTGTAATGGATAGAGCAACAATAGGTGTGGCCAAATCTTTGCTAATGGGAAAGTTGGATGATAATGGTTACATAATTTACAACAATGAGAAACTTGGATATGCAATTAACAGGCATACAATAGTAAGCCCGGGAAACAAGATAAGCCTAGAGTCAAGTATAAGAAAGATAAAGTTATTAGGAAAAGGTAAATATCCTTACATATTGAAACAGGCCCATAATGAGACTGTGGCCATGAGGAAGCGGAGATTGCCGAGCTAGGACAAAGGCGATGGATTCAGGGTCCATTTTCGCAGGGATTCGTGGGTTCAAATCCCACTCTCCGCACTTTTTAGTTTGCATTAAATTGAATGATTTCATATGTCTTCTGACTCTGTTCCGCCCTGAATGTACGTTCTTCCTTTGAGGCATTGTGTTATGTGAAAATTGATCATTTTCGGCGAAGTAAAATTGATCCATACCATTTATGGGCGGGATGAAAGCAAGCCAATTTTCTCATATACAATGACTGCACATATTGATATGCCAAAAGGGTACACCGGTTCAAATACTCCGGACTAAGGGATATAATAAAGGATACTGCAAGGAAATATGGGCGGGGGATCATCGCTCTTGAAACCATGCCTGTCCATGTTCATCTATTTATAAAAACAGATCCTGCAGTAGCACTCGATAACATAATTGCAAGGATAAAGGGCAAAAGATCAAGAATGTTGAGAAACGAATTCCCTGCACTCAAAAGCAGACTGCCTGCATTGTGGACACGGAACTATTTTGTTTCCACATGCGGTCACGCATCTTTAGAGACGGTAAAGAAAAATGTAGAGGAACAGAAATCAAGATGATAAAGACATATAAATTTATCCGGTATATAAAGTAAATTATTTCAGGGCAGCCTATTTTTATCTTGCCATTTTTTTCTAATGTAATCAATATACCTGTCAATACCATCTATGAACATTATAAATCCTATTATACCTAATATAATATTTAAGTGAAATGCTATAAAAGTGAACATATGCTCATATATGTTTACAATCAAAACATAGGAAATAAAAATTAATAAAAATAGTTTATTCGAAATTTTTCTTTTTTTAATAGGTTTTGATAAATTTATCATAATTATCCTCCTGCAACTCCATAATTCCAACATGCTGTTATTTTCATTGCTGTATCTGATCCATGGTAATTATTTACGGTTTTGGATCCTTCAGTAGGCATCATCTTGCCACCCCCCTCTATTCCACCACATATTAGTGACCAACCATTATTATTTGATGCGTGCCAGCAACTTGTGGGCAGGTATAAAGCAGGTATAAATCCGAACAGAAATACAATACGGGGGCCGTTCCATGTTATGAAAAATGTATTAGTTTTAGCAATTGCCTGAGAACATGCTGTCCATGTACCTGTGGACATTGAGCTGTGCCAAGTATGGCTGGCCTTCCCTGAACCCGTAACGTAATAATGATATGTCCCTCCCGGCCCGTAAATTATTTTACCATTTTTAGAACTTATTTTAATATAAGATGATGAGTTCATACCATTTTTATTGGTATTATATATATAATACATATTATTTTTATAAATAATTGATCCTGATACATTTTTATCAAATTTGTTTGTATGCACATAGAAATTAGCTTTAACTTCAGTGGAATTTATTTTTGTGGTGTTTTCATGAACTTCAATACCATTATATCCTATTGTTTTACTTAATTTATCATTTTTACGGATAGAAATTAAGAGATTTTTAAGACCTATAAAATTAACTTTATTATGCATTTCCTGTGTATTTTTATCATTATTTAACTGCGTTGTATTCGCTACTGGAATAAATGCCATCATTATAAATATTGCTGCCATTAATACACCTATTATTACCTTCTTTCTATTCATAATGATATAAATGCATGAATATATATATATATATATTTCGATAACAATATTAATAAATAATTTAGTAATAAATAATATAGTTCATAACCTGTGGGATGAACAATTTATGCGTGGAAATAATCACGGTTACTATATCATCCACTTCATGATTTTGTGAAATTATAACTAGAGTTTTGCGTTAATTATATTCATTATTCAGGATTTAATTCTCTCAATTTACCCATAACATCTCTTGTTGACCTGTATGGATCCGTAAGTGATTTCTTCACAGCCTGAATGAAAGAATCACCGTATTTCTTGAAACCCATGAACAGGGATTCAAGCATCTCAAAGGATATCCACCTTTTCCTCTTACCCACATTGTCAGGAATGCCTGGATACCTGTTTATTGATCTTATGCTTGCGATTTCGAGGAGAGCCCTTCCGGAAACCATGAGACGGAGGTACAATTCTGTCTTGCATAGTTTCCTGAGGAAGATTCTCCCTAACCCGTCCTGCTTTAGATCCCTGTGAATGACCTCTATTCCCCAGCGTTCAAGGTATGTTTTCAGTATCCTCTTTGCCTTCCAGTTCCTGCGGTTGGTTACATAGTATCTCCTGCCATTGGTTCCCTCAGATATTATCACCTTTACATATCCAATGCCTTTCATTATTCCCTCTGTTTCCCATACGGAATATGTGTTCCCGGATATGATGAATATCCTGGAATCAGTATAGGAAAGGCCGATCTCCTCAAGGGTAGGGTAAAGATCAGGATTTCTCCTGACCCTTCCACCTCTAACCGGACTATCAGTTTTCCCGAGTCCGGCTATCCTGCATGCTTCACCTCAGGCACACGCCGGAAGTTATTCGAGAGCCTGACACACCTGATCTTTCCTTCCCTGTCCCACTTCCTGAGTGTGTTCGGATTGAGTTGGAGTATTTTACAGGCATCCCTTATGGTATAGAGTTTTCCCATGATACTTATTACAACATATTACAAATATATAATACTATTCATTAACTGTTTGAACCCTATTACAGTCCACATCAGGTCATATGAATGATAATGGTCTATTATCAATCCAGAAATTGGTGTTCCTATTATAGTAACCAAGGCTTATTATCAATATGCCCATTCCACTGAACATTCCTACCCGTCCCGGAGGAGCTATTTCTGATATTATGGAAACGAATACACCGTTCCATGAAATTGCTGTGAAGCCAATTAGAACTGAAAAAATGTAAGCATAATATATGTAGGAGGAAAAATGAGGGAATGCCAAAAGAACCAGTGCAGTAGAAAACATAATGATTGAAAATGTTGCCATATGGTTTTCTCTGAATATTATGTTTCCCAGCCTTGTCCACAGTATTCTTCCAAATATGGCACTGATAAGGACAGTGATAAGAAAAGATTCGGCAATAATGGTACCGAATTTTATTTTCTGGAAATACAGCACATCATATGTCATGACCGACTGTTGAGACCATGAAAGAAACAATGCCGAGAATCCAATAATGAGAAGGTATCGGTTCTTTCCGGCCTGGAGCATCTCAGAAATATACTCCCGGACATTAAATTTCGAAGAATTTTGTTTTTTCCTGTATGGCAAAATCAGTACCATGAATATTGCCATAATAGACACAACAAGGTATGTATATGGCACCCCGGTCCTGAGAACAATGAATGGAAGAGCTATTGAAGCCAGTGCGGCACCCATGGGCACACCTGCCTGTTTAATACCCATTCTTGTGAGATGTTCCGGATAATACTCCTCCATAATGTGGCTATTTGTGGCCGGGGTCAGGACACCATAGCCGAAGCCAATAAGGTAGAATCCGAATAGCAATGTAATGTAGTAAGGGGATTTGAACACTATCAATGAGCCGGCAGCCATTATTCCAAATGATAATTTCATGGCATTTCTATAACCTATCCTGTCGACAAAATAGCCCGTGAATATGGATACACACGATGAGCCGATAAATATAACACTGGTGACGAGACCTACTTGTGTAGCTGTTAGGACATAAAAATTCTTGATAAACGGTGCCATGGGGGCATAGGATGAATCTATCAGGTTGCCAAGGGCTATTATAAACATGCTCTGTAATACGGCAGGCAATACAGGTCGAGAATTTTTAATTTCCATAATAGCACCATGTGTATAATATATGAAATTATCACAACATTTTGTAGTTAATTTTGTTGCCATTCAGGTAGATAATTCACCATCTGCTATGGCACCATAGTTAAATTATTTTGCTGGGAAAATAAATAACAGCGTTCTCCATTTATTCAATCCTTTCATTATGGGAACTGCATGTGTTATCCAGTGCAAACATATAATAAATAAAAGCGAGATAGGGTGACCTGTATGGGTTAAAGTATTCATGAACGGTAAAATCCTCGGGATTTCCCATAGACATATAATATATGAGGTCGGATGTCTGCATATATCTCCATATTTCTTTATTATCAGAAGCGGAACACAGTTTTAAGCGGTTAAATGCCTCATTTTGCATTGCATTTCCCAGCCATGCCGATAAATCTCTCCTTGTATCTGCCCATGATATGGTTTTTTCAATGCTGACCATTCCCCTGGCATTATGTTCTTTTGCTATTTCATCAATTTTTATGGTTTTTATCCCGTAATCCTCAATATATTTCGATAAGTACCTGATAAAATCAAATATACCTGTTTCCTTCCTCTGGTGTTCCCCGAATGTCTCATAATCCATGTAAAGGTTCATTATGTCTCCCGGGCTGTTTTGAATCCATTTTGCATATTTATCAGCCGTAAGTGGGTACTCATTCCACACAGTGTTTGAAAACCTGAATGATATATTATCACTCATGGAATAATTTCTCAGGTAAAGGTTAATGCCGGATGGCGCCACATATCTATAGTTGGGGCTGAAATTTTTCGATATTTCGTCCGTACCCTCGGCTATTATATTCCTAAAACCCATATTCTTTGCCATTTCCGCAATTCTGTTATTGTATATCAGTTCCGTATTCCTGAATGATACGGGAGAATAATTAAAAATGTTCTTCATCGTCTTTGTCTGTTCCCGTACCTGATATTCGAATTCCTCTTCATCCCATATTGAGGCCAGTGAGTGAAAATATGTTTCGCCCATAAGTTCACACATACCAGATTTTACGTAGTCCTCTATAATATCGAGGGTTTTTGGGCTATATTTCATTGCCTGTTCTATAAATGTGCCCGACATGGAGAAGGTAGATTTTATGCCGCTTTCCATCAGAGTCTGGGTTGCCGGTATATAGGCATTTTCTGAAATTCTTTTAAAAATCTCCCTGTTCTTTTCTTCCCAGAATATGTCCATGGCAGTAGCATTGTCCTGCATTCGCAGTGGCCGGAGCCTGAATGGCTGATGCAGTTCAAAGTAAAAAACTATATTTTCCATATTGATCTGTACACCTCTATCGTTTTTATTGCCGATTTTTCCCATGTAAATGACATACCTTCATACTTTCCGTATAGTGATAGTGTATCCATGAGGCTTTTATGGTTTATAATGGAAACAGCATATGACGACATAACATCTGTATCCCAGTATTCAGACTTCAAAGCGTTGTTAAGCGCTTCTCCAACACCTGTGGTTTTACTCATTATTACAGGTGTTCCGGAAACCATGGATTCCAGTACAGTTATGCCAAATGGTTCTGATATCGCAGGTATTACAAAAACCTCTGACCTCTTGTAATACTCTATTGCCTTATGGAAGTCCACAAAACCCGGGAAAAGGATTTTTTCGCTGAAACCATGGTCAAGGGCATAGCCCTTCATTTCATCAAGCATATCCCCGGTTCCCGCCATGACAAATTTAACATTTTTTTCATACTGGAGAATTTTATCCGCCATTTCCATAAAAAATTTGGGGCCTTTCTGGCTGGTTATCCTGCCGAAATAAAGAATCTGCCTCTCCCTTTTATAATTCTGCCCCTGTGTGTAAGCAGATGATTTTACACCATTGTATACCGCGGTTATCTTATCAGGGTCTATATTGTATTTTTCAACTAAAATCCTTTTTGTGAAATTGGAAACAGTTATGATGGCATCAGCCTTTTCAGCACCTTCCTTTTCTCTTTTCATTATATCGCCCTGTGGATTGAAATAGGCAGATCTGTCATACTCTGTACTATGAAAAGTTACAACCAGTGGTATACCGAATTTCTCTTTTATTTCTATACCTGCACTGAATGTTATCCAGTCGTGGCAGTGTATAACCGACACACCGTCCGGTTTAAAATTTTCCACCACTTTGTTATTGTAATCATCAACTGCTTCCGTGAAATTGGTTACATGTGAATAGGATCCACCGGCAATGCCTCTTGTTACCTGTACGGTTCTGATGTTAAATGGATAACCCGAAAAAGAATATCCCATATCAGGAAGGTAAATGTCGGTTGGAATAATTTTTCCTATTATTGAGAAGATATTAGAGGTGTGTATTCCAAGACCCCCTGAAAACGCAGGGGGAAGCTCCCATCCTATTACAGCAACCTTCATTAATTCACCTTCCCTGCATGCGGTTTTCCTCTGCCCTTCTTAATGTCTTCATAATAGGATCTTATAAGTTCACCGTAGCTCCATGCCTGCATAATGCAGCCACGTGGATTTCCTGGGTTAAGGCCGTCAAAAATTTCTGGTACATAATTCAATGTATACAACTGGGAAAAATACCTGTACAGGTCGTTGGGGTTATATCCATTCCGTACACAGGCGGTAATATAGGAACCCACAAGCCATGGCCAAACAGTACCGTTATGGTATGCACTATCCCTTTCATACTGGGGTCCAGAATATGTCCCCTTAAATTCTGGGGCAGTCGGAGAAAGACTTCTTATCCCGTAGGGAGTTGCAAGTTCCAGCCGGGCTTTTTCAAGAAAATTCTTCTGTGTCATTAGTGGAAATGGCAGTGAATAGGCAAACAAGAAATTGGGTCGGAAAGATGTATCCACAGGATCTATTGTGTCTGCTATTTTGCCGTCTACAATAAATTTTTCGGCAAATTCGCTTTCAAATCCTGAAAGGATATCTGTCACTTCTTTATCCGGTTTAGCTGATGAAAGAGTTGAAAAATATACATAGGATTTCAATGCATTATACCAGAGCGCATTTATTTCTATGGGTTTTCCAGTTCTGGGTGTGAAAACAGTACTGCCGATTTTAGCATCCATCCATGTCATTGGTGCTTTTTTTACATTATAAATTTGCCATCCAGAGAAAAGTCGTCATTGCCCTGGATATATGAATTTATTATGGCTCTTACCTTTTCGAGAAGTGATAAAACAAATGCCTTATCCAGTGAATAGGCATAGTATTTGTAGAGGGCGTATATGAACCACAATGATGCATCTGCTGAGCTTTCAAAGGATTGGTTATAAAGATTGTTAGGTATAAGATTTTCCTCCATATTATTAGCATAGTTCATGAAAATTTTCCGTGCCATGTCATAATTTTTTTCTGTTAATATAAGTCCTGGCATGGATATAAATGTATCACGTGCCCATGGGCCGAACCAGTGGAAACCTGCTATTAAATCATTCTTTAACAGAAAATTGGATGAGTTTCTTCGTAAAGCGCTAATATCAGGGATCTTTTTCACTATTCTTCCCCCTATTCTTGAATTTTCCCATGATTTCCTGAAATCCTCCAGTGGGTTTCTCCTCAGTGGTAACTGTTATATCAAGAGGGTTTTTTATGTTTTCAATGCTTATTGTTCCAGGCATATACAGGTCTTCCATGCTGCTGGTTCCTCTCTCTACCTCCTTTGGATATATAAAATTGTAATACCAGTATCCCTTGTCAATGAAGTGCCCAACCTTTGAAATTTTAAGGAGAAAATTTTCGCTGGCAAAGGTGTAATAGCCATCTATTTCCCCAGAAACGAATTTCTTTTCCGGCGATTTGATTGTATTATTAAAATTTCTGAAAGCCAGTAGGGGGTAAAGGTTTATTCTCTCCGGAACTTTCTCTGGGAATTCGTATCTTATAATGACCGTATCCGAATCTGTGTCCATTATTAATGATTTTTTGAAAGCATTGCCTTCCATGTTAAATGCCACTGCAGGGTAAGGTGAACAGGAATAATCCTGTATGTATTTAAATCCATCAGGCCATGTTGTGCCAGGGTAATAATTTGTGTCTGGTGTATATTTTTTTCCAGAAAAAATCATTTCCTCATAAAGTTTTGACAGAATAACATACCTGTTATAACTATTTTGATCTGATTTTACTAAAATACCATGGTATGTACGTGTGTTGGCAAATGAAACAGTTGAAGAAGAGAATGACCCATTAGAATTGGCCATAAGCCATTCCTCGTTTAAATTCATATTAATTTAAGGCAATACCATTAATAAACATTTTCAATTTATGATTCGTCCAGGTCTGATATTATGATATAATAATTTTATTCATGATTAAAAGTATTTAGGATCTTAAGGTTTTTGACTGGATAGAAAGCTATAGGGCACTTTGCGGATAAAATAAAATTTCTGCATTGTTCTCATACAAAAAGATTTTAAGGTACATGCCCTATATGGTTATATGGTAAGGTATCTTCCATTGGGAAATGGAAAAATGCTGTTAGCTTTTAATGAAGATTACAGAATTGTCGATTTTTATTTTTCGAGATTTGCATCGGAAAATCATTCTGCTGACCATCCGTTTATGTATGGTATTTCTGTTGATAATGATTTTAAATGGATGGACAGGTCGCAGATAAAAGTTATGGATTATTATGACCATACCATGGTTGGCAATGTTGGTTATTCCTCTGGAGGCGTGGATTTTGAGAACAGAGATTTTGTAGATGTCTATAAGAATGTGTATGTAAGATATGTTACTGCCTCAAACAACAGCGGAATCAAGAAAAATGTAAAATTATTTTTTCACCAGAATTTTTACATTTACGGGAATGATATAGGTGACACTGCAGCATTCTATCCTGAATTTGACGGCATTTTGCATTATAAGGAAAATCGATATTTCATGGCTTCCACCTTAGACCAGAACGAAAATTCCATGGATCAGTATGCAACAGGTGTTAAGGGTATAGGGGATCTTAAGGGAACCTGGAAAGATGCAGAGGATAATGAGCTTTCAATGAATCCTGTTTCCATAGGGTCGGTTGATTCCGTTTTGCGCCATTCTTTTGATATTGAGCCCAACAGCAAATTTTCCCTTTATTATTATATTATAGCAGGTTCGGGTTATGGGGATATTGCGGAAATAAGAAAGGAAATAACCCTTGCATATATGACAAAACTCACAAAGAGAACAACAAACTACTGGGAATTATGGTCTTCTAAGGTATCGCCAAATCTTGACCTCGACACAAATGCCCTATTTCGCAGATCCCTGTTTATAGTCAAGAGCCATGCAAATTCCCTGGGTTCCATTGCAGCCTCCTGTGACAGCGATATCTTGAAATTCAGCCATGATGGGTATTACTATATGTGGCCCAGGGATGCTTCCATAGCCGCCTACGCACTGAGCATTGCAGGCCATAGCCAGACAGCCAGAAAATTCTTTTCGCTGTCAACATCATTGATTTCCAGTAAGGGTTATATGCAGCATAAATACAACATGGATGGGACAATGGCAAGCAGCTGGCTTCCCCACATAATGCACGGAAAGGAAATATATCCCATCCAGCAGGATGAAACAGCACTCCTAATATATGTTTTATGGGAATATTTCAAAAAATACAATGACATAGGATTTACTGCACCCTTCTACGAAGACCTTGTGATCAAGGCCGCAGAGTTTATGACAGAATTTGTAGATGAGAATGGCCTGCCAAGGGAATCCTTTGATCTCTGGGAAGAAAGATACGGAATACATGCATATACTGTATCCACTACCTTTGCTGCACTTAAGGCTGCGGCAAATTTTGCCGATGTTTTCGGTGATCAGGACCTTTCCAAGAAATATTCCAGTGCAGCCGATCTTATGGCAAAGGCATTTGAGGAAAAGTTTTATTCCGATGAATTTGGAAGATATGCCCGTGCAATCATAAATGGAAAACCAGATTTTACCGTGGACAGTGCATTATCCTCAATTGTCCTATTTGGAATGAAGGAACCTAGAAATTCTCGAGTATTGTCAACTATGGAGGCTATTATGGAAAAATTATGGGTAAATGGAACAGGAGGCATAGCCAGATATGAAAATGACAATTATATGAGAATTAAAGAAGACAGCAATATAACGGGAAACCCGTGGATAATTACTACGTTATGGATGGCGCGCTATTATATGAGAGTCGGTGATATGGAAAGAGCCTGGTCACTTATAGAATGGGTAAAATCCCACAGGCAGAAATCCGGCATTCTTTCAGAACAGATTAATCCTTACACCGGAGAACCCCATTCTGTTTCTCCACTGGTATGGAGCAATGCCGAATTTATAATAGCACTCCTTGAGTATTCTTCCTACTCACAAAATCAGGGAAGCTAAATATTTTTTTTATCACTCGTTCAAAATCAGTATTTCATTATTTATGCACAGGCAAAAATTTATTGCTTATATATGAAATGTAGCATTCGTTGCGTTTTAATTATTAAATAATTATTTTATATTCATTGTCTATGGTTCTCAACATAATTTCAGATGAACTAATGGACATGATAAATAAGGACGAATGTGTAATCATCGATGTCCGGGAACAGTTCGAATATGAATCAGGGCATATAGAAAATTCTATACCTATTTCTATGTATGATATTTTCAATGATATCTCCCTGATAAAAAAGTACTCAGATAAAAAAATAGTACTGGTATGCAGTTCAGGGCACAGAAGTCACTATACAGGGAAATTCTTAGAGGAAAACGGCATAGAAAAAGTGTACAATCTGTACAACGGGCTGTATGGATGGGAAATCGAAGAAAAGCCCTTAGTTTAACGTTTATCCATATCCCCCCATCTTTCAGCAATACTGATGGGACTACATCAGACTTTAGCTGGATGAGGCATAGTGTTCTTTTTGATGTTACAGATTTAATAATACAATATAGTTTTAATAAATAAACATTTCTAAATACAGTCAAAATTCTCTAAGTGTGCTATTGATCATCTATCTGTATTTTAATATCCTTCCCCCTCTTGTTACTATATGAGATGAGGATGTATGTTATTACCACTCCTATTGAAATGTATAAAAATTCAAAGTTTTCGGGAATGAAATAATGAAGGGACTGAAAAAATATATATCCGATCAACAGACCCAGAACTATTGAAAATGAACCAAAAATGTTATCTATCCCTTTGTTTTCACTAAAATATAGCCAGAGTATAGTACCCATTACTGATATCATGAATCCTATTGAAATAGGGAATTCCATGGGTATGGAAAGTTTGTATAGTGGTAGGTAAATCTGGTACCCGTGTTCAAAGAGAGTGATAATGGACTTATATTCAAGATTAGACACATGATAAAAACTGGCAAGATAGGAAGTGCTTGTAATGGATACCCCGGCTGTCTGCATATACGCCAGAGTTGCCATTCCCATCAGCATAGTTCCAGATACTGAAATATAATAAGAAAGGAGATGCCAGAATTTTTGTGTAAACAATGCTTCCGCCACAACACCCGCAATAATGATTATAATTGCAGTGAAAAGCAGTTTATGTGTAATCGGCATATTTGGCAGATAATAGAAGTATGTCTTTACAATGTGGCTGTAGTAATATAATGTCTTTAGATATAAGAGTAAAACGGTCAGAATAGTGAGCAGGAATATCAGAATGCCGTATATTTTCAGGAATTTGGCCAGTAATATTTCAACAACAAATATAATAACTAGATAGAAAATCGTTTCGTCATAAATTATACTCCTCAGGGCATAGAACATTATGAAATCTGGAAAAAATATTATTGCGGCCAGTATAGGCATTAAATATTTTTTCATCTTACACCCCCAGATAGGCCCAATACGAAAGCCTGGGAAGAAATTGGGAATAGAACCTCAATCCCTCACCGTATTTTACCAGTTTAACCTTTTTAGTGCTTATATCCATCTTCTTTTCTTCTCCTTTTATAGTTATTGATTTCCAAGTGAAGCATTTCCAGGCGTGTATCTATTTTTCCGATCTGCCTTCTGCTTTTCTTTCATGTTTTTCAAGGCCCTCAATCAATTCTTGCACATGCCCTCACGGAATATGCCACTCAGGGATAGTAGTTGACTCTATGATGCACCTGTATTCATGCTTCTTCTGTAATTGTATTCAATCATTATCTTTTGCAGCGTGTTTTTTCTGCTTACATATGTGCAACGAATACCGTGATTCCTCATTTCCCGGGTTATCTCTGACATTCTTTCCAATTCCCTTAAACGTATGTTCTGCACCAACAGATCATCAAATTTTCCCTGAGGGAAATAATCATAGTACGATTCATTGTTTATCAGGAAAATGCTTATCCTATTGCTGTGGGCAGTTTTCTCCAGATGTGAGGTTGAGGCCGTAACAATAAATACTAGGAAATTTTTCTTCTGTTTACGTTCCAATGCCTTTACTGCCTCAGAGGCACTGAACTCTCCAGCGGGAAGTGCATTTGCCACAGCCCGTTCAAGTTTGTTTATGCTCTCTCCACTTTTGTCAGGAGGTATGTAAATATTAATTTTGTCTGAATAGAGGAAGAACCCAACATTATCGCGATTTTTTACCATTAAATGTGCAGAATTTATAATGTCAACAATTGCCTTATCGTATACCCTGTCAGTGGAACCATAATTCATTGCTATGCTGTAGTCAACGATGAATATAGTGGAAATCTCCCGTTCTTCCTCCATTTCCTTTATCAGCATACTATTGTCTTCTTCATTGTATCTGCTCCAGACAATAAATCTTGGATCGTCTTCGAATGTATATTGCCTTACACCATATAGGTTATATCCCTGGCCTACACTGTGTGAATAATGATTGCCTAAGGTATAAATAAAACTGCTGAGCATTTCACTTCTACTGGACTTTATGTCGTTCATTGAGGGGTATATGTGGATAGCCATTTTCACTGATATTGTTTTTTGAATTAAAGCCAGATGGAAAATATCGGATATGCTAATTCTTATATTTCCCAGTTCATATTTCCCGATATAGCGTGGTTTTACTGAATATCTTATATCATATGACCCCTTCTTCGGTATGGTCATGGTCCCGAAAGTTTTTCCGGAAATTTCAAGCACATCTATGGCCTCGTCAAAGAAATGGATTGATATGGGATATGAATTACTGTTTTCGAAATGGAGAGTTATGGTGAATTCCCTGTTTTTCCTGAAATTAAGCGTGTTCGACTTCCTTGTCACAGAAACATTATTAATAGCTCTTGATCCAGCAATATTGAAATATATTATTTCGAATGCTACCATAAAGAAAGTCAAGATGGCAAAAATAATATAGTATTTATATCCTAAAAGTAGAGATTCAAGGATTCCATATGTCAATACAGCCAGTATGGCATAACCTGCCCTTCTGATCATTGTGGGGCCTCTACAGAGTTGATTATTGAATCAATGACATTATATATTACCTTTTTATAATCGGTATCGGAGTCCATAAGGGCTTCGGGGCGTAGTATGAGGCGATGGTTAAGGATCTCCCTTACCATGAATATTACATCTTCAGGTATAACGTAATTCCGGCCGCTTAACAGTGCGTTAGCCCTAGCTGCATTCAGGTATTTGACGGCGGTACGTGTGCTGGCTCCTACAAATACCATATCTGATTCCCTAGTTTTACGTATAATGTTTATTATATATTCTATTATTTCTTCATTCACATAAACCCTGCTTACCAGATCCCGGTAATGCGTAATGGAAGCGGCATCAAGCTTATTATATTCTTGAAGTGAATTACTGTAAATAGTTTTTAAAATTTTTACCTCGTTGTCCCTATCCGGATAATCCAGATAATACCGGAATAGAAAACGATCCATAAGAGCCTCGGCAAGTGGGAAAGTTCCTTCCTGTTCTATGGGATTCTGGGTAGCAATGACAAGAAATGGCGATGGAAGCTTAGTTGTCAACCCATATACTGACACCTGTCTTTCCTCCATGGCTTCAAGAAGCGCTGATTGGACCTTGGGAGGTGTACGGTTTATTTCGTCTGCCAGAACGATATTTGAAAATACAGGCCCCTCCCTGAATTCCAATTTTCTGCTTTCAGGGTTAAAAACCATATTGCCAGTAACGTCAGAAGGCAGCATATCTGGCGTAAACTGAATTCTTTTGAACTGTACACCCAGATGTTTAGAAAATTCTGATGCGAGCATTGTCTTTGCAAGTCCCGGGACGCTTTCCATAAGTATATGGTTATTTGTAAGCAAGGAAATAAGCATAAATCGTACTGTACGCCTTGAACCAATTACTTTTTCACCTATGGATGATTCTATATCCATTGTTATTTCTCTTATGTTTTCTGCTTCTGCTTCCATTCCTTATACACCTCTTCATTTATTACGTCCATCTTAATTTTCTTTATGGCTTCGTAATCATCTAAAATATGCTGAAGGCACTGGTCCCTCATCCTTATTGCATGTTTTCTCATTATTCCTGTAGAAGACCTGCTTTTCATATTATATTTATAATATTTTTTTACCGTTAACCTATAATCTTTCATTATTTTATTTGTATTTTCCATGTCATGCTGTATCTCTGCCAAATATGATGAGAAATCACCAGATTTTATCAAATTAAGTTCACGCAGAAAATTTGTGTTTTCTATTTTGATGTCTGCCATGTGTATTACCTCTTCATCTTCTCCTTTTTTATATTTCCTTGAATGAAAGGTTACAAAGAGTGTAAGGAAAAGCAGGAGCATAATCGGGTAAAAGAATTTAACGCTGGTATGGTAATCTGTAAAAAGATGGATGATATTAATTCCCACTGGATTCACCATTATAAAATAATTTCATTATATCCATATAATTATAAGCATCCTTTACCGGATCAAGTATCTCCTTTTCTCCCAGAGCCTCCCACTTATAGTCGCCGAATCTGGCTATCTCATAGTAATTAAAATAAAATAGTGCGATTTTCTTCAATGCAAAGAATCTTGCATTTTCTTCAATATTCTCTTCTTGTGTCTGGTTATTCCCTGATGATTTTGTTTCTGCTTTATTATATAAAGAATTCTCTATCATTTTTTTGATAGCAAAGTTATCGGTTGAACATTCATCGCCCTCCAGCACCATATTAAATTGTTTTATTTCTCCAAGTATGAAATCTCTATTTGACCCGTATTTTGGGCTTCCAAAGTATCTTGAATAATCATTTTTAAGATTTATGTAACCATAGATTATTGCTTCCCTTCTTTCCTTGTTTCCTATTTTCTTCCTCATTTCTTTTATAACAGGTATGTCATCAACTGTTTTAATTTTCAAAACAGTTTTTTCGGTTTCCTTAACTATATTTGTCTTCTGTACATTCTTCTTGAATAGCAATAAAAATCACTCCGTAATATAATTTCCCGATGCAGATACATTATAACCGTATATTTCAACACTTATTGGTCCGGTTTTATCTACAATGTTATCATTGAGATAAACCAACTTTACAGTAATATCTCCTGGTGAAACGTTAATAGGCGTTGTCAAATTGTATTCATATGTATTACCAGCCAATATTTCTGTGTAATTCCCTATTGTGATTGTTCCACTAGTGTTACTTGTGGTGAAATTTTTAAAGTCTAAGGCAGTGATAGTCATATTAGAGGTAATATGCCCTGAATATGTTAGGATAAGATTTGATGAATCGCTTTCATTGCCATTAAAGGTAACGTTGTTGTTTTGTACCGTCATATTTAGTTTGTAATATGGATCCACAGGACCAATCATTATTGATTTACTGTATATATTTTTACCACCTACGTCCAGAGATAGTTCATTTATTCCACCACTGGCTCTATATGTGCCATTGAGAGTGTAAGTTGCTCCATCAAGTGAGTAATTATATGATTTGCCTGTATTATCTGTTATATTAACAGATATTAAATATGGATTGACTGTTTCTTTATAGGTTGAATTTTCTGCTATATTTAAATTGAAATTTGTTGGAACATAATGGGCATTGTTGTAATTAAACCTGTAAATTCCTGATGGTATAGAATAACCATAATATGTCCCTATAGAATTGCTTCTGATAAATGCTGGACTGATACTAAATATTCCCCCGTAGCCGGAAAGGTAGGATTCACCAACAGATGCGTTGCCTTTCAATGGTACAGAGCTTTTTAACATGATGGTAGAATTGAGTATCATACGCTTAGTCATATTGAATTTAATATGGTGTATCCCACTTGCAGTACTATATTTTACAAAGCTTGAGTTGTAGTATAATGTATAGGCAGCCATTGTATAATTTCCAGAATATTTAAGGGATAAATTTCCATTACCAGCATCATTTGTTATTCCATTATATGTATATATGGCACCACTTTGTTTTATTAATATCAGGAAATTTGTGTTGTTCAGTTTCTTTCCCAGTTCAATAGTAATATTTTTATTCAGGATTCCGGTTATGTTGTTTGAATTTAAACCCCCTGAAATTGCACTGTCATTTAAATAGGGTACAAGACTGGAAACATTTCCAGAAAATTCATTAATTCCGCTACCTATGGAA
>NZ_KI542732.1:0-16470 GCF_000496155.1 Ferroplasma sp. Type II | reverse complement strand
TTAATGCGTGATTTCCACTTAAACTAGAATTCCCATGCCCATTTCCGTTACCAGTCACTAGCCTATCGGTTGGATTGTGCCCCGGATATGGAATATTGGTTCCTGAAAATACGATAGCAACCAGAATTGCACTTATTGCCACTGCAGTTAATACTTTATAATTCAATAAAAATCAATGGATTTTTAGCATATAAATATTTCGGATGCACTAAAATATATGTAAGAAATAATCTATTAATTGTTAAATATAGAAACATAATTACAGTGACATGAAGTTTCTCGCTTACTTTGGACATTTAAATATTGATGTAAGTATGTCGGTATCATCACTTCCAACACCCGGTGAAGCCAGAGGGGTTGATATGCTAAGGGAAAAATTTGCCGGGACAGCAGGCAATTTCGCCTATGTTGCAAATTCGCTGGGGCTTGATTTTGATCTCTATTCCATTGTTGGGCTGACCTCTCATGCAAAATATCTGGAAAATTTGAAAGAAGTGGGTATAAGCATAGAACATGTAGATATAGATGCGGGAGAAATTGGGCCTATTTGTTACATTCCCTCTGATGGAAAGGAGCAAATTGCATATATGTTCCAGGGACCCATGAATAACTGGGAAGCATCAAAAAAATTTGAATATGGAAATTATCTTTACCTGAACATAGGTACAGGTCCTGTAAAGGAATATCAGAAAATATTGAGCCAGGAAAATAAAGCGAGAATTGTATTTGACCCAGGACAGGAAATATGGTATACATATAACAGTGAAACTGCACAGTATATGGTTGAACACAGCGATATGATAATTATGAACAGAAAAGAGTTCACACATCTTCTGGAACTGCTTCATACCGACTATATTACAGTATACAGCAAGGTAAAAGATATAGTGATAACTGAGGGAAAGAAAGGAGCGACTGTGGTGGAGGATGGAGAATCCACTCTGGTACCGGCAGTCAAGTCAGATCATGTAGTAGATACTGTGGGTGCTGGGGACTCCTTTAGAGCTGGCCTATATACAGGGCTTTCAAATGGGTTTACCCTTCAGGATTCCGCATTAATAGGAAATATAACGGCTTCTAAGGCAATTGAGAATAATATAAATGAGTTTAATCTTAAATTTAATGATATATTAACGATGTTTAATTTGATTAAATCGTAGTATCTACTTTTGCCATATTTGAAAAAACTTCAAAGTCTTTTTCTGAGAGATCATAGGGAATAAGCCTTCCAGCGAGTTTTATGAATTCTTCACTTACTAGAAATTCTACATCTGCATTATTTGAAAATACTACAACCCCATGATTGGTTTTTGAGTTGATGCCACATCTGTTTATGGCAACATTGATCTGATTAGTGTTTGATAGATACATCAGAAGCACATTTCCTGGAAAATGTATTTTCCCGTTGTGCTGTATGTACCGTTCAGTCTTTCTGATTGCTTCCCTTAACTGTAGTTCTGACATTATGGCATTACAGTCAATTAATTGCAAAAAATCCTTCCTAGTCTTCAAATAGTCAAAAATTTGGGTATCGTATTTAGTTAAAATAAAATATTGTAAATCATACAACATTTGTTCTTCGTCTCTGGACAGGTTTTTTAATATCAGTTGCCGGGTTTACAACGTTCTTAATTTTCTGGAGGAATTTATCTTTTTCCATACCCATTACCAGGGCATTTTCAAGGACATCCTCTATTCTTGAAGCACCTATTATCTGTATTTTGTCCTTATGTGCCTCATCCAGTATAATATCATTGAAATTGGAGGCAGGGACTATGACCTTTGACAGGCCGGTATCTATTGCTGCTTCAACCTTTGCTGTTACTCCGCCTACTGGTAGTACATCGCCTCTTACGCTGAGGGATCCTGTCATGGCTACTGTCTGGTCAATAGGTATGGACTCAAGGGCTGATATAACCGCTGTGGCTATTGATACGCTTGCTGAATCGCCCTCAACACCCTCGTAAGTTCCAACAAACTGTATGTGTATATCAACATCTGAAATGTTTTTTCCACTTATTTTCTTTATTACCGCTGAAACGTTCTGCACAGCTTCTTTAGCAATTTCCCCCAACTTTCCAGTTGCGTACACAGTACCATTATGAGGATGCTGCGCCTGGGTTACTTCGGCAACAATAGGCATGACAACTCCTGTAAAATCAGACATATCAGTTGATCCCATAACGGCAAGTCCGTTGACTTTTCCTATTGCACTTCCGGTTCCCGTAAACATTTTGTAAAGTTTCTTGATTTCTATAGCCCTGTCAGCTATCTGCTGTTCAACCGGTTTGCTTAAGCTTCTGGCCTGATTTACGTCCTCCGCTGTCACTATTGATTGTTTATTCGTAACTGCGATGTCCCCGGCCACTCTAACAAGACCGCCCAGTTCCCTCAGTCTTAATGTGAGCCTACCTTTCCTGCCAGCACGTTTCTGTGCCTCTTTCAGTATTTCCGTTATGGCACTCTCATCGAATGGAGGGATCTTTTTGTCCTTTGCAATTTCCTGTGCTATAAATTGAACTATTTTCTTTCTGTTATCATCACTGTCATCCATTGTATCGTACATATAAACTTCATATCCATATCCCCTTATCCTGGATCTAAGTGCTGGATGCATATTCCTTATTGCATCAAGGTTGCCGGCTGCCACGAGAACAAAATCGCATGGTACAGGTTCAGTTTGAACCATAGCACCTGCACTTCTTTCGCTCTGCCCGGATATGGAAAAGCGTTTCTCCTGCATTGCCGTGAGCAATGCCTGCTGGTCTTCTGGCCTGAGCAGATTTATTTCATCTATGAAAAGCACTCCCTTATCAGATTTTTGCATATTTCCCGCTTCCACTCTCTCATGAGCGGGAGTTTCCAGTCCGCCTGACTGGAAAGGATCATGCCTTACATCTCCAAGGAGAGCGCCAGAATGAGCGCCAGTAGAATCTATGAAAGGCGGCTTATCATTTGGATTATGCCCTACTAGCAATTTTGGAACCATCGCACGTTCCATACGGGCTGCAGGATTCATTGCCATTATTATATACAGGAATGCCGCTCCAATTACCGCAAAGAAAAGAATTTCTATGGCGGTACCCCTTAATTTGCTGAGCCATAAATAAATGGCCATGATTGCGCCAAGAAGTATGATTGATAAAACAATAAAAAGAAGGCTCTTGGATCTATCCTTTTTTTCTCTCTCAGCCTTTATCTGATACTGCCTGAGTATTTCCTTTCCCTTACCTGCCGGGAAGGTCTTAATTTTTGGTTTGTTTGGGTCTTCTGGATTGGGGAAACATAATACATCCTCCAAGTCCTCTTTTGGAAGGAAATCTACCATAGACTGTGCTAACATAGATTTGCCGGTTCCAGGTTCACCAATTAAAAGGACGTGTCTTTTTTGTATAGCTGCTTTTTTTATGACTTCTCCAGCGTGTTCCTGACCGATTACCTGGTTAAACAGGAGTTTGGGTACTTCAACTTCCTTGGTGCTTTTCACACCTAATTTAGATACCCATTCTTCAACATCATCATTATTATTAACGTCCACGTTATCATTATCTAATCCTAATAATTAAGCTTTCCTATACTCTTTTAACTAATTAAATTTAAAAAGATAAAAGACGATTTCTAAAAACCTCGGATTTTTCGAGAACCCTAACCTGATAGGTTTCCGCTGACGCATAGGAATACGCGTTTTTAAATTAGGAGTCAATGATTTTAAAGAGATCATTTTCTGGGTTATTAGGAATCCTCAAAAATATGATTTTCAAGACGCCTTCGTTAGCACACTACAATTCATCCACATCGTAAATTCAGTGGTTTTATTTCTGGTAGATTGAACTGTAAAAATAATGGCACACATTATCCCATATCCATAAATATATATTTTTTATGGTGTTATACTAATATGGAAGATATTGAAATTGTGGATTCAAAAATTGGGAAGATATTTGACTCTAGAGGAAACCCTGCCATAGAGGCGACAATTTTCTTAAATTATTCATCTGGAACTAGCTCTGCACCGGCTGGCGCAAGTACCGGCAAAACAGAGGTTATTGCATATCCTGAAAATAATATAGAAAATAGTATTGATTTCTATAACAGGCACGTAAGAAATGCATTGAAAGGCTTTAACGCATTGAACCAGAGTGGATTTGATACATTATTGCATGAACTTGATGGCACTGATAATTTCTCGGAAATGGGAGGAAACCTTGCCACAGCACTTTCCATTGCCAATGCGAAGGCAGTTTCAAACTATCTGGAAATACCATTATACAGGTATGTTGGAGGGCTCCATCCACAGATTCCACGCCCCATGGGAAATATTATAGGTGGCGGAAAACATTCTAAAAATGGCACTACCATACAGGAATTTCTTGTCTCTTCACAGGGAAAAACATTTTATGATTCTGTTTATTACAACATTTTAGTCCATAGAAGAGTTGGAGAGAAATTATCTGAGAAACTCAAGGGGCAAAGCGTGGGTTTAGGGGATGAAAAGGCATGGACCGCCGATGTGTCCGATGAAGAAGCCATAGACATCATAAAATCAGCTGTCAGTGAAATCTCATCCGAGAATAAGGTGAAGATTTACCTCGGTGTGGACTTTGCAGCCGATTCATTTTATGAAAATGGAAAATATCATTATAAAACCTCCACAAAAACACAGGATGAACAAATTGACTATGCCATTTCATTAAACAGGGAACATGGTTTTTACTTTATTGAGGATCCATTATACGATAACGATTTTGAAGGTTTTGCAGAGATAACAAAAAAAATAGGGAAAAATGCTCTGATAGTTGGAGATGATATTTATACAACAAATCCCACGAGAATTCAAAAGGGAGTGGAAATGAAATCCAGCAATGGAGTCCTTATAAAGGTAAACCAGATAGGCACACTTTCAGATACTGTCAGTTCGGTGAAAATTGCAACAAAAAATTCCATGGAGACAGTTGTTTCACATAGAAGTGGTGAAACTACAGATGATTTCATAGCACATCTTGCCATCGCCTTTAATTCCAAATTTATAAAAACAGGTACAATAGGTGGGGAAAGGTTGGCTAAGCTCAATGAAGTGATACGACTTGAAGAAGATCTGATCTGAAAATGCTCAATATTATGGGCCTGGGACTGAGAGGGGTGAAGAGCCTCACACTGGAAGAGGCAGATGCCATTAGGGAATCAGAAATTGTATACTTCGAGACATATACATCCATATCGCCCCAGGATACTATTAATTCAATACCATCACTCACAGAGGGCATCGTGAAGCCTGCAGATAGAAAAATGGTGGAAACAGATAAGGAAATAATAAATGAGGCCAAAAATAAGAATGTTACCTTGCTTGTCACCGGGGATGCATTATCTGCGACAACACACAATGAACTTCGAATGGAAGCGAAGAAATCCGGTATAGAAGTCAAAATATTCGAAAATGCGTCCATAATCACTGCATTTATTTCCAGGACCGGGCTATTCAATTATAAATTTGGAAATATTGTGTCCATGCCATTTGTTTATGAAAATTTTTTTCCTGTCAGTGTATATGAGAGGATTTACACTAATTATTCAAACAGTATGCACACACTTTTATTGCTTGATTTGAAGGACGGAAAAACTATGCAGGTATGTGAGGCTTTATCTATACTTCAGAAAATGGAGGAAAAAAAAGGTAAAGGGCTCATAAATTCCGGTATCATTGTCATAGCAGGAATAGGAATTGCCTCTGAAAATGAAAGAATAATATATGGAACTCTGGAAAAAATAATGGAATATAATCCACAGGGTTCACCAGCCTCCATAATAATCCCGTCCAGGATGAATGATGTGGAAAATGAATTTTTGAATACATTTGCAATGAAAATTTAATCAAATTATCATAAAAAACATATACTATATTTCTATCAATTATGAAAGGTCAAATTATGATAGACATAAAACTTCTCAGATCAGACAGGGAAATATTCTACAGCTCATGCAAAGCCAGAGGCTTTAACACAGATATTTTGGACGAATTTTTCTCCCTGGATTCCAGATGGAGAGAGAATCTTAAGATATTAAATGAGTGCAGACATAAAAAAAATATGGTGACATCCAGTATTTCCACGATGATTAAGAAAGGAGAGGATATAGACAGTTTAAAGCCGGAAGTGCAGGGAATCAACAAAAAAATAAGCGATATGGAAGAAGAGCAAAAGGGGATAGAAGCTAAGAGAAATGAAATAGTAAGGCTGATACCCAATCTGCTTGCAGATGATGTTCCCATATGCAGCGGGGATGAAAACAGTAAAATTGTGAAATACTTTGGCAATTCAAAGGTTTACAATAGGGACCTGGACTATTTTATGGAGAATAGTAATAATTCTAAAAATTATACTGTATTAGATAAAAAACCGATTGACCATCAAACCCTCATGGAAAAATACAATCTGGCCGATATTGAAAGAGCTGGAAAGATAGCAGGTTCCAGATTTTATTTCCTGAAAAATAGACTGTTCAAGCTTGAACTTGCACTGATAAATTATGCAGTAGATTTTCTTTCCCAGAGAAACTTTTCAGTAATGGAACCACCATTTATGATTAACTATGCCTCTATGTCCGGTGCTACAGATATAGAAACATTCAAGGAATCATTATACAAAATCGAGGGGGACGACCTTTATCTAATAGCAACCGCAGAACATCCACTGGCATCTATGCTGTCCGGAGAAATACTGGAAGAGTCTGAATTGCCATTGAGGGTAAGTGGTGTTTCCCCATGTTTCAGAAGGGAAGCAGGTGCACATGGAAAGGATACCAAGGGAATATTCCGGGTTCACCAGTTCAACAAGATAGAACAATTCATCTATTGCCGTCCTGAAGAATCGTGGGATTTTTTCAATGAACTGGTGACTAATTCCGAAGATATATACAAAAGTCTCGGATTGCCATACAGAATAGTGAATATATGTTCCGGAGACCTTGGTAGCCTGGCTGCAAAGAAATACGACATAGAGGTATGGTATCCATCACAGGGAAAATTCAGGGAGGTAGTATCTGCATCAAATGATACAGATTACCAGGCGAGATCGTTGAACATCCGGTACAGAACAAAGGACGGAAATAAATTTGTACACACGCTTAATAGTACAGCTATAGCCACAGAGAGAGTTTTAGTAGCAATAATAGAAAACTATCAGGAAGAAGATTGCATAAGGGTACCTGATGTGCTTATACCATATACGGGATTCAGTGAAATAGGTATGGAGGATAAATAATGCCAAAAACTAAATCAAAACTGGCGCGGAGAAGGGACCAGATAGCAAAAATAGTCGTCGAAGTCATAGTGGGAATTGCATTTACCATTCTTGCCGGATATCTTATCGACTATCATAATAACTAAATTTCTCCCACAATACAAATCCTATGAATCTTTTGTGATTGAGGCTGTTCATGCAGTAACAATATTGATTATAGGGCTTCTGGTAGTAGGATCATTTGTCAGATACATCCGTGAAGTTATAATAAAAACAAATAAGGGCTTATATGGAATTTCCCTGATAATAAGAATAGTATTTTACGTTGTTATAATGGCCCTCGTACTGAGCGCATTTCATGTAAGCGTTACAGGCATACTTGCCGGCAGTGCCATTGGTGGCATAGTACTTGGGCTTGCAGTCCAGACAGTTGCATCAAATGTTCTCTCCAGTGTGTTTGCCACATCATCAAACACCCTGAAGTTTGGTGAGACCATATCTGTCAATTCATGGGTATGGAGTGTTGAAACAACCGGAAAAATAGTCGAGGTGAAAACTCTTTTTTCTAAGATGCTCACGAAGGACAACAATGTTATCTATCTGCCAAATTCAGAAATACTTGGCAACAGTGTAATCACAGAGTACAGAAATGATGGCGGCAGTTATATCTATCCCTTGAATATAACTGCACAGGCTGATGTCCCAGCTGACAAGATACTTCAAGAAATAAAGAATAACAATGATTTTAGCGATATAAAATTTTTCCTTTCAACAAAAAATGGTATTAGCAACACCTTTGAGGCTTTAATTACTTTTGATGAGGTGACCGAATTAAATGAAAAAATAGCTAGAGCCAATATGGCCCTGGATTCAGCATACTGGAATGTGAAATCAAGGTTCAATGTGCTTGGCCCCAATTCAATGTGGGAAGGTCCTGAAAATATATATCCATTAAGTATAGTACTGAACTCAGATGTATCCTCTGAAAAAGTAATTGAGGAGGTATCAAAACAGTTGCCAGATTCTGGGGTAATACTCCTTGCAAGAGGCGGATCAACCAATACCTTTCTTGCCAAAGTTAAGCTTTCTGGTAAATCTATGGATAAAGTGATAAATGACACTAATCTGGTGTTTGAAAATATCTATAATAAACTGAAAGCAGAAAATCAGCCTAAAGGTGATGAGAAAAAACAGTAAAGGGCTTAACCAAAAAAATTTTTTAATTGCCAACTCCCAATGAGAGACCAACATAATAATATATTACCCACATAGAGAGTAAGTACCTCAACATAAGGTATTGAATTTGAAAATAGATAGATTTATAAAACATTGTTTTAATTTGTTATAGCCATGAAAAACATCAGCAAGATCTTTGAAGTTAAAAATTACCTAACAAATACGTTCGTTGGCAGGGAAGACGTGATTAATGGTGTACTTGCAGGTTTGATTTCTGGTGAACCAACTCTTCTTGTTGGGCCGCCTGGAACAGCAAAGACGTCAATTATTGATACAATGAGCAGATTAATCAATGCACGGTACTTTTATTATTTGCTCACAAAATTTACTGAGCCAGAAGAACTTCTTGGCCCCATAGATATAACTGCATTAAAAAATGGGGAATACAGAAATATAACCACAGGCAAACTTCCGGATGCTAATATAGTATTTTTGGATGAAATATTCAAGTCAAGTTCTGCCATAAGGAATACCCTGCTTGACATTATGCTGAACCGCAGATTGCCCAATGGGGGAGCAATGATAGACCTTGACCTCCTTGGGATTTATTCAGCCAGTAATGAGATATCAGATGATGAGGAAGACATGGCACTCTATGACAGATATCCCATAAAGATATTCCACAGCTATGTGGAGCGTACAATTCTCAGGGATTTGCTTGAAAAGGGGATAAATATGGAATCCAGTTCTACAATGGAAAAACCTTTCCTGGATCTTGATGATGTCAGAAAGCTCCAATCAGAAGCTGTGGCAAGGATGAATATGATCAGGTCTGATAATAACAATGTTATAGACCGTTATATGGAAGCATTGTTCCAGCTTGAGGAGAATGATGTTATACTCAGCGACAGAAGAAAAATAAAACTACTTAAAATAGCGGCAGCATTCAGCATTCTTATGGATTCGAAATCTGTTACAGGAAACGATGTGGCCATGGCTATGAGATACAGTGCAGACTCTGAAGATTACATGCCGAAAATAGAGGCAGCAATAATTGATTCCAAGCTTGAAAATAAATCCGACATAGTCCAGAAGGCAGAAACCACCATGGAAGAAACAAAATCACTTATTCAGTCCACAGAGGACGCCATAAACAGGAATTCACCATATAACGTTGTTCTTGACCAGCTGAGTCTGCTTGAGATATACATTAAAAAACTTGAGAGAATGAAATATGAACTGGGAAGCGACAATTCACCTTATCACAGAGACATAGTAAACAGGATTAATTCATCGCTGGAGTTTGCCGGATCCAGATATGAAAAGCTAAAGGGGAAGTGACAGGGATGGCTGGAAATCCAAGAAGCAACATAAATGGAATATCACAGACAAGCACTGTGTATAAAATAACCAGGGAGAGACTTGTCAGGCGTGTGAATATAGATCTGGATAGAAACTCAGCTGAGGATATCAAAACGGCGGCCTCTGACCTTTACTTTCTTTTTTATTCCGGTCTGGTCACTGTCAAAAACCAGAAAAATAGCAATGAATTGATGGAAAGCATAAGGCTCAGAATGGATTATATGACAAAAACGAAGGAATTCACTCAGGCAAAGACATATTCACACCTGAACGACAGGTTATCCATGCTTTACAGCATAAATTTTATGAAGGCATTAAATGAAAATGCCAAAAAAAATGCCGCCAGAAACGGAAATTCCAGTGAATCACTTAATCCAAAAACAATAGAAAAATCAATGGAAGGTGCATCTAAGAAGATAGAAATGGCCCATGAAATTGAGAAAATAATAAAAGACAAAAATCCCGGGGGCAATACAGGCAGGAAAGAAGGCTTGTCCGTGGATAGCCTCATTGATCTTACAGATAAGGCTATGAAGGTTGAAAATGCCGACAAGATACTAACAATGGCCAATAAACTTATTGATATTATGCCGCGCTACACAAAGAAGATGAGGGCATTTTCAAATACCGGCGAACTTGCAGGGTATTATAAAACAAGGCATATATCAAATGTGCTTTCAAGAGAACTTGCAATGCCTGATGAAATTTTCTATTCAAAGATAATAAATGGGTTTACCGGTAAGGAAAAACGCCTGCTTAGCCCGGGAGCCTATTATGTTCTATTGGACAAAAGTGGAAGCATGTATGAAGGAGATAAAACTCTATGGTCAAGATCAGTTGCACTTGCACTCTTCAGAATATCAAAGAACAAGGGGAGGAAATATTTTTTCAGGTTTTTTGACAATAAGCCCCATGACCTGTTGAATAGCCCATTTGACATTGTAGAGAATATATTAACGGTGGAGGCAAATAAAGGGACGTGTATAGAATGTGCCCTAAAAACTGCCCTGAGAGACCTTCAGAATGGGAAAATGGCCAGTGAAACCAATACTATTATAATAATCACAGACGGGGAGGACAAGGTGAATATGCAGGACTATTTCGGGAAAAAAAATGAAACTAAACTGATAACAGTTATGATAAATGGCTATAACGAGGGCCTTAAAAAAATAAGCACCACATATATGGATGCAAAATTAAATGAATCCGGTGCTTTGGAATTGCTTGGCCTTGCAAGGTCAGTTTAATTTTTAGAACCTGCGAGGGAAAATTTTCACGGGCAATTGTTAAAATATTTCCTGCCAGAAATTTATATAAACTATCTCACACAATATCCTCAGCTAAATCATCGAGGGTTCTCACTTTTGCCTCCATTATCCACAGCCTACACAATTTTATGAGAACCCATTGCCTATTTCAGGCAAACCGCTATAAAGGCACAAATGTTCTTGGGCATATATCTGTCTCAGCACAATCAGCATGCACTTTTATTCATCTCAGAACCAGTAGGAACACAGAGGTGTTCCCAACCTCTCATAGAGGATTTTATTGAAGGATTTTCCATCATGCTCTCTGTTTCAGAAACAGTGTATACTTTGCAATTCATTTACGCCCTGAAGGCTGGAGTTATCTTCCTCCGATGGCCGTAAAATAACCCGTGCCTGATAAATGATACGTAAAAACATATACCAGATTAAAATGCCTTATGGATGGGAAAAGCGTATATAGTTGGATGCGGGCCCGGAAACAAAGATTTGCTTACAGTTAAGGCCGTAAAAATTATTGGAGAGGCGGATACCATAATTTATGACCACCTTGTTAATCCTGAAATTCTCGACTATGCCCGGCAGGGTGCACGTAGAATCTATGTGGGCAAAAAACCCTATGTAAAAAGGATATCACAGGAGGAAATAAACAGAATAATCGTGGATGAAACATTGAAATTCCACGTGGTTGTGAGACTGAAAGGCGGCGACCCATTCATGTTCGGCCGCGGTGGCGAGGAAATAGAGGAGCTAATAAAGAATAATATTGAGTATGAAATTGTTCCAGGCATTTCGTCACTCATAGCTGTACCTGAATCCGCAGGAATACCACTGACGCACAGAAATGTAAACCACGGAATACTGGTCACTACCGGCAACAATGTAGAAAACCTCAATATACCTGATTGCAGGACTTTTAAATGCAGGATGTATACCATGGTTATATTTATGGGTGCACATAATCTCAAGGGCATAATAGCCACGCTTCTTTCTGCAGGCTATGACCCATCTTTGCCCATAGCATTGATAGAAAACGGAACATACAATTATCAGAAGACTTTTACCGGAAAACTGGGAAATATAAACTATACCTATAATGAATCCCCATCACTTATAGTAATCGGAGACGTTGTGCCATATCATGAAATATTCTGCCAGTCTGAAAACAGAAAATATTCCGGCAAAATCATAACGATATTTTATGATCTTTGCGCTCCAGACACTGGCTATCTGGAGAGTATGGGATTCACTGTATTCAAAATTAGGTCCGCTGACGTGTTTCCTGGAGATATTTCCACAACAGCTCTTTACGGTAAAAATATCGCATGTGATGGCCGTTTTACCAGTATATTGATGGATATATTCAAGTCCAGCGGCTTTGATCTGAGATGGTTAGGCAAAATCGCAACCGATTCCACTGGAAAAATCTTGCTACAAAAATATGGCATCTTTGATGTCTGTGATATATCCAGAGCAGACAGCAGTTACATAAAAATTGGATTTACGAACCAGGGTGAACTCCAGGCGGCCAAATTGAGGCCTGTAGAGATGGGCAGTTACATGGAGGATTATATTTCAAAATCAGATCTTATAATAATTGGAAGCCAGTCAGATAATTTGCCTGATGGTATCCACATTCCTGATAAAACAGGTATAATAAGGGTAAAGTATCCCTATAAAAACTTAAATAGTGTGGTCATGTCTTATTTTGGTGGGAAAAATGAAGAGAATTAACATTGTGGGAATCTTTCCGGGAAGGCCCATAAATCCAGAAGCCCAGAAATGCATAAGAGAAAGCCAGGTAATATTTTCCGGAAAAAGAAACAGGGAACTCATTCCTGAAACCAATGCACAGCTATTAGGTATTGGAACCCTGAAGGAATTCTCAGTTGAATTGGCGAATGCCTTTACGGAGGGAAAAATTATAACGGTAATAGCGTCTGGAGACCCTATTTTCTTTGGAATAGGGAAATATATAACTGAACATTATGATGTAAGTGAAATTTCTATTGTTCCTGAAGTAAGTTCCCTTCAGGTAGCCCTCTCAAGGATCGGGATGGATGCAAATAACATACGTACCATCAGCCTCCACGGGAGGCCTGTCAAGGGACTGGCACAGAAGATCAGGAATAATGTTAAAATTGCTCTGTTCACCGATTCCAACAATACTCCCTCAAATATAGCAGAATATATGAAAATTTTCGGGCTGAAGGATTACATCATATATATTTTTGAGAGGCTCGGATACAGCTATGAAAAAATAGGAAAATATGCGTTAGATGAAGTAATAGGAAGAAAATTTGACGCGTTAAACATAATGGTTCTGAAGAAGAATGGGAATAATAACACTCAATTGCCGGATGATAATGCATTTTTACGGAAAAACGACAATATTACTAAAAGGGAAATTCGTGAAATCTCTATTTCAGAACTTGAGCTGAATAATGGAGACACACTATGGGATATAGGTTCAGGGTCAGGTTCTGTAGCAATATATGCATCCCTTATGGACGTTGACGGAAAGGTTTATGCAATTGAAAAAGAGAAAGTTCTATGTGGCTATATAGAGGAAAATATGATTAAATTTTCCACAGATATAAATATAATAAACGGAAAGGCTCCGGAAGCTCTGGAAAGCCTGCCGGACCCAGATGCAATATTTATCGGAGGGATCATCAGGCAACATAACAAAAATTTTTGAATATTCATATGGGAGAATCAGGAAGGGAGGCAGGATAGTGGCAAATATTGCAACTCTTGAAAATTTTCAGGCACTCATGGCATATCTGAGGGAAAATAAATTGCACTGTGAGGTGATCCAGGCCAATATATCAAGGCTTGATTCAATATCTATGTACACTAGATTTGTTCCCCTTGATCAAATTTATATCATAAAGGTGAGGAAAAGTCAACTACCCCCAGCTCACGCAGGGGGCTTGTTCCGTGAGGGACAACACAAGAGTTGATTAGGGGGCTTTAAAAACATGGAGAAAAACATGAAAGAAAGGCAGAAGTTAGATAGGAGAGATACATACACACCTGCGGATGCTCCACAAGTCCGTGGCAACTGTGATCATGCATTAAACAGAGAGGAAACTCTCAGTGTGCATGGTTTAAAAACCCCTTCTAACACCCCCGATGTGGACATACAGTCAGGCATGACTGGACAGGACCTGAGGGTTCCCGTCATAAACATGCGCAACGAACCTTTAATGCCAACATCACCAGGAAAGGCGAGAAGACTTTTAAAACATAACAGGGCAAGGGTGATCAGTTCAAATCCATTCACTATCCAACTTCTATATGCAACCGGAGAGACAAAGCAGCCAGTAACATTAGGTATAGATGCAGGATACAAGCACATTGGATTCTCTGTGGTAACAGAAAAAAGAGAATTAATCTCGGGAGAAGCTGTCATGAGAACTGACATGCCAAAACTGAACGTGGAGAAATCCATGTATCGCAGAGGCAGGAGAAACAGGCTGTGGTACAGGCAACCACAGTTCATAAACAGGGGAAATAATAGTAAGGGATGGTTTGCACCTAGCATAGCTCACAAACTACAGACTCATATAAGACTGATTGAGAAACTGAAAAAAATACTTCCCGTATCCAAGGTTATTATTGAGGTTGCTTCATTCGATCAGCAGAAGATGAAGAACCCTGAGATAAGTGGGATAGAATACCAGCAGGGAGAACTTCAGGGATATGAGATCAGGGAATACCTCCTTGAGAAATTCCATAGAAAGTGTGTGTACTGTAGAAAGACCAATGTACCAATGGAAATAGAACATCTCACACCAAGATCAAGAAATGGCCCTGATACAGTAGACAACCTTGCCATCTCATGCCATGAATGCAACCAGAAGAAGAACAACCTTACCGCAGAAGAGTTTGGATATCCTGAAGTGAGAAAGAGAGCACTGAAATCATTAAAAGATGCAACATTCATGAATATTGTAAGGTGGAAGCTCACTCAGCTTACAGGATCAGCATACACATTCGGGTACATAACAAAGAAGAACCGCATATCCCTTGGGCTGGATAAGAGCCATGCCAACGATGCATTTGTGATTGCTGGAGGAACCACGCAGGCAAGATCCACTGTTTTTGATGTAACACAGAGAAGGAGAAATAACCGTTCCCTTCAAATTAACAGAAAGGGATTCAGGCCATCAATAAGAAGGAGAAGATACCCCTTACAACCCGGTGATGTAGTGGAATTCGGGGAGAGCAGATACGGCGTTGTTGGGGTTCATAGTTATGGAAATTATGTAATAATAATGAATGGTGAAAAGAAGATGGATGTTAACATAAAGAAGGTAAAGTTAGTAAAATACGGCAAGGGACTGAGGTTCACTACCCAATTCCTCCCCACGCTATCGCATATGGTCTCTTTGGAGGGGAGTTAGATGATGCAGAAAATGGATAGGATGGAAAGCCTCAGGGAGGCATATGGAAAGGAACTGGCATCCCTTGGGGAGAAAAATAAGGATATTGTAGTGCTGGATGCGGATCTCTCATCATCCACAAAAACCAGTGTGTTCGGAAAAAAATTCCCTGAAAGGTTTTTCAATATGGGCATATCTGAGCAGTCCATGGTAACAGCGGCTGCCGGGCTTTCCCTTGCAGGAAAAACAGTATTTGCCTCAACATTTGCAGTATTCCTCAGCAATACATACAATGTTATCAGGCAGTCTGTGTGCTATAATGAGGCACCTGTGAATTTTGTGGTTACACATTCTGGAATTTCTCTTGGAGAAGACGGGCCAACACACCAGATACTGGAGGATGTTGGAATCATGTCCGGACTCCCAAATATGAAGGTTATAGTACCTGTAGATTCCGTTGAAACAGTTAGTGTGGTGGATTACCTGTCAGAAAAGAAAACATCCCCTTACTATGTCAGGCTTACAAGAGAAAAATTTCCCGTGCTGAATGACGCAAACTATGAATTCAGGGAAGGCAAATCTATTACATTCCGGGATGGGTCGGATTTGACCATAATGGCATACGGAATAATGGTCTCATTTGCACTGACAGCTGCTGAGCAACTGAAAAGCAGGGGCATAGATGCCAGAGTCATTAATATGTCATCCATAAAACCCATAGACCGCCCGGCAATAATAAAGGCAGCCAGGGAAACCGGAAGAATAATTACCGCTGAAGAGCACTCCATATACAATGGATTGGGATCCAGGGTTGCAGAGGTCACAGCAGAGGAATACCCTGTGCCTCTTATGAGAATAGGAATGCCGGATATTTTCGGGAAAAGCGGAAAGGGAATGGAACTATTCGATTATTTTCATATAGGGGTAAATGATATAGTAAAAAAAACAGACGAATTCTTTAGGAGGTGTAGTAAATGAAGATATTTATAGATACAGCAGATATTGATGAAATCAGGGAAGCGAACCAGTTGGACTGATAGA
>NZ_KI542731.1:1977-4116 GCF_000496155.1 Ferroplasma sp. Type II | reverse complement strand
CCTGTGTATGTATTACTTGATTCCCCCTACCTGTTTTGTATTATATACTTTATAGAATCCATAGTTGCCATAGCTTAAGTATATGGTATTATTCCCGTCATAGCCCATCTCATCCATGTACTTCTCAACATGTATATTTGAATTGCCGAATGTGGAATATGAATTGCGGAAGAATACTGATGGCTTTGGTGCCATAGAATGCATTGAATAGAATTCAGATCCTGAAAGGTATTTTGCATGGAAGTTTATATTTCCAGGCATGGAGTTTACATCCCATGTATATGCATATACACCGGTTCCGCCAATATAATCTGTGTGCACATTTACTCCTGATACAATAAAGTACAGTGGTGTATCACCTGCACCACTTGATTCTGAGAATGATGTTACATCTATCTTAAGTGTTATTGCACTCTCTATGCTTGCTGAGGATGGTACACATGTTTTGCCAGAAACATGCCATGTATTTACAACCTCGCCTAAGAGCCTATTTGATAGAGATGGATTGATTTTACCTGGAGAATTTGAATCTAATGCAATAGATGAAGAAGATAGTTGTGATAAGGGCATTATTGAAAACATTGCTACAACCAACAGGGATATAAATGTAATATATCTACGTCGCATAATAATGTAAACGTCTGACTGTATATAAATGTTTGTCCGACTATATTACTTTTATCCACTGATGTAATTGATAATGTATGAAAAACAGTAAAAGAGCCATGTGAGAACCTATCCAGTATCACAGGAATAGATGAATATTCCAGGAAAATAGATTTAGTGTACTATACATACATGCTGCCACAATCATCCATATACCGTGAAGATCTAGTTGGGTATAATAACTTGGGCAAGTCTCAGATATTCAGGTTGAAGGCAGGAAGACTTTACTGGGTCTTTGTTGAATTATTTTATAAATCCATGTGTGTATACCTGATGGTACATGATCTGCTTGAACTGAAAAAACTGGAAAACATTTTAAGCGTATGATGATATTACTGTATTAATTCCCAGAATGAGGCGCACAAAAATGATAGAGGAGAAAACATCCAGAATCAGCATTTACGATCCCGGAACAGTTGATTACATGGAGGCGTTATCTTTCCAGAAAAAGGTGCATAGTGCAGTGAATGATTATTCAAGAGGCGATGCGTTTATTTTCCTGCAGCATCCTGATGTATATACTGCAGGTGCACATTATAAGGGTGACCTTTCCAGTGCAGTGAAGGTAAATAGGGGAGGCTACATGACATACCATGGGCCCGGACAGCTGGTTGCCTATTACATAGTGAATATGAAAAGGAGAAACATCGATGCCCTCGGGCTTATTAAAATAATACAGAATTCTGTGATAGAATTGCTGGATTCATATGGAATCCATGGAGAACCAATGCTGAATGAAAAAACCGGTGTCTGGGCAAACAATAAAAAAATTTGCTCTATAGGCATTGGAATAGATAGATTTGCCACAATGCACGGAATGGGGTTGAATATATCCACTGACCTTAAGAAATTTAATTTCATCAATCCCTGCAACTTTTCCCCTGATATAATGACCTCTATGGACAAAGTTTCCGGCATTAAACATGATTTTAACTCGGTAAAGGACAAGTTCATTGACATAACAATCAAGAATTTCCAAATAGATGATTATATAATTTATAAATCCATTGATTGATGCACTATCTCTGTTTGGAATTTATATTTTAAAGTTAGATGACTTTTATAATGGTAAAATTCACTGATATTCACAATCATTTCCTATATCCCCGGGATATTCAAGGCAATGGCTCTATATCATTGTAGCCATGCACCATGATTTGGCGTGATTCCAGTAATATCATGATTATTTAGATTTCATCTTCCTGGAACAACCAGCATAGAGGAACGAAGAGCCGTATTTTATTGTGTAGAGCAAAATATTTATCGAATATCACAATAATAAAAATATGGCAGAATTTCCCCGATTTCATTGCTGTGTAGATCAGAAGGAAGAGGATTATGATTCAGGCATACAGATGTATTTTATGAGGGAATATGACCTGGCTGAGTTATTGGCCCGGCTTATAGACCTTGATGCCCCTCATGCGGATGAATACAAAAAAATGGTAGAATTCATAAAGTCCCGGAAAATAA
>NZ_KI542731.1:0-1851 GCF_000496155.1 Ferroplasma sp. Type II | reverse complement strand
CCTTATGCGGGATATACTCTACAAAAGATCCTTAGACTTAATGGAAAATTAGTTTTATTTTAATTTATTCTCTGTTACTTTTATAACATATAAATAATAAAATTCAGACAGTACAATTATTATGAAGGAAATGGCCATCAGAAGGGAATAGAGATTTTTTTCATTGAACAGAAACAGGAAGCCTGAGATGCCCGCAACTATCACAAAGAAAAATGACAGAAAACTGGAAATTACTAATTTAGAATTCCTTATCCTCAGGCTAAGCAGGACCATTATAAATGAAACTACAAGTATAAGAAATCCCAGCATCATATGGAACATAACAACAATGTAATTTGATGGGAAATTGTGTGGGCCCATGTGTGTGATGCTATTCATTGGAGGAAATGAAACATAAAGGTTGATGTACATGCCCATTATGAACTGCATAAACAATAAAGCCATGATAACTGTTATCCCCAGATAGGCGAAACTGTACTTTTGGTCCATGTTTCAGTATTCGCTTGTATTATTTAAAATATTCAGGGTTGAAAAAATTTATTAAACCTAAGAATATGAAGTAATATGGAAGTTATCAATTACAAAATTAAACTGGATATTGATTTTGCAGGAAAAAAATATACGGGAACAGAAAACGTAAAAATTAAGGAAGCAGATAAAAAGGTAACCTTTGACCTGGACAAAATAGATGTCCATGAGATAAAAATCAATGGCTCCAGTGTGAAATATGTAGTTACTGAAGATAGTGTGTCATTTTCCACGAATGGCGGTGATATTTCCGTGGATGTGAAATTTTCATCTGACAATAGCAGAGGGCTTAAGGGGTTCTATGTGGCCGGAAACGATAAGGAGTATATACTCTCCACGCAGTTTGAAGAATCTGATGCAAGAAGGGCATTCCCGTGCATAGACAACCCCAGTTATAAGGCAACCTTTGATATTACAATGGTAATTGACAGTGACTTGCAGGCCATATCAAATATGCCAGTAAAATCTGAAACCATAGAGAATGATAAAAAGGTTGTTGAATTCGATCAAACACCAAGAATGGCAACCTATCTTGTCTATCTCGGTGTTGGCCACTTCGATGAAATGGAGGATGAATACAGGGGGAAGAAAATATTTCTCACTGCCATGAAGGGACACCTTACCGGTTCAAAATACCCCATTGAAACAGCAAAAAAATCATTGAATTACCTTGAAACCTACACGGGAATAGATTATATGATTCCGAAGCTGAATCTCATATCCGTGCCGGAGTTTGCAGCTGGTGCCATGGAAAACTGGGGAGCAATCACATTCAGGGAAATCCTGCTCAATATAGACAGGTCAACAACAAGCAGGAGTTATAAGAGAACAGCAGAGGTCATTACACATGAGCTGGTACACATGTGGTTCGGTGACCTTGTAACGATGAAATGGTGGAATGACCTGTGGCTAAATGAAAGCTTTGCCACATTCTTCGCGTTTAAAACAGTTGACAGTACCAATCCGGACTGGAAGTTCTTCGGGGATTTTCTTCTTGACCAGACAGATGGTGCATACACCATGGATGCCCTTAAAAATTCACATCCCATAAATGCAGATGTTTCTGACCCCAGAAGCATATCACAGCTATCATATGAGATAAGGTATGGCAAGGGCTCAAATGTATTGAGAATGATTGAGGCATATGTGGGCAATGATGTATTTATGAAAGCCATGAGAAATTATCTTAAGGAATTTTCATACAGCAATGCCTCCGGATCTGACCTGTGGAATGCCATAGAAAAAGAGTCCGGCAAGGGCATATCTGCCATAATGGAACAATGGATTTCACAGAAGGGCTATCCGTACCTACAACGAAAGGAT
>NZ_KI542730.1:2538-6143 GCF_000496155.1 Ferroplasma sp. Type II | reverse complement strand
TCTGCTATATAGGCTGTTGCAATTGCCGAATCTGCTCCGACTGCTAGGCCTATAAATGTTCTTGATACCAGAAGCATCACCAGATTGACTGATAAAGCCGAGAGCAGTGCACCTATTGTATATATGGCTGCATCGGTGATCAGGAGGAATTTTCTTCCGTATGTGTCAGTAAGCAATGCTGCTATCAATGCACCAGCTGCGGCTCCCAATGAAGCGCCAGCTATAAGGTAACCATATACAAAGGGGTCAGTTGTGGCAATGTTTTTGGCAAATGGTATAAATCCCAGATCTGTTCCTATATTTGATGTATCATATCCAAAGAGAAATCCCCCTATGGTTGCAAGCAATGTCACAGCCCAGTAAAATTTAGTGGTAATTTTGTCATTCAATTTGTTTAAAATGGGGTCCTGAGTTTCTATACTACTATAGCGTTTCCATAATAGACATGCAATTATTTATACTCGATAGCCTTATCTAATTATGGTGTTTAAAAGAACTAAACCGCATATTGTGCTCAGTTCGGAACAGAAGGCGTACCTTGAGAAGATTACCAAATCTGGAAAATCTGAAAAGAGGGAGTATGACAGGGCCAGGATAATCCTCATGGATGCTGATGGAAAGGGTGTGAATACAATTGCAAGGGAATTGCACACGAACAGGACAAAGGTCTATCTCACCATAGATAAGGCCCTTTCCTTCGGTGTGGAAACGGCACTGAAAGACCTTTCAGGAAGAGGAAAAAAGAGAACCATAGGCAATGAGGAAAGAGCTTTTATCATAAGAACAGCATGCACCAAACCATCTGATCTTGGATATCCCCATGAGATCTGGACAAACAGGCTGCTCACAAAATACATCAGGGAAAATGCACCTGAAGAATATGATCTCAAATCCATATCAAATGGAACTGTGTCCAAGATACTGACAAGGAGCAATATTCGGCCGCATAAGATAAGATACTACATGGAAAAGACAGATCCTGAACATGAGAGAAAGGAGGCAGAGGTCCTTCATGTTTACAGGGAAGTTAAAACGATCAGGGAAGAGGGATCAGGTAAACTCACTGCCTTACTTTCATATGATGAAAAACCCGGTATACAGGCAATAGGAAATATATATCCAGATAAGCAGCCAGATGAGAAGCATGGCTATATATCAAGAAATCATGATTACAAGCGAAATGGGACATTGTCCCTGATGGCTGGCATTGATCTCATAACAGGGCAGATAATCCCGCTGGTGGAAGAGAGGCACAGGAGCCTTGAATTTGTGAAATGGCTTGAACTTGTTGACAGATATTACCCGGATGATTATAAGATCACCATAATCATGGATAATCACAGTGTTCATACATCAAAAGAGACAATGAAATACCTCTCATCAAGGCCATGGAGATTTAACTTTGTGTTTACACCAACACATGCATCATGGCTTAACATAATAGAGATGTTCTTCAGCAAGATGGCACGTTCCATGCTCAGGGGAATAAGGGTTGATTCAAAGGATGAACTGAAGAACCGCATGCTGGAATATATACAGGAAATAAACAACGAACCTGTTATATTCACCTGGAAGTGGAAAATGGATGAGATGCCAGGAGGTATAACTCTATAGTATTGTCAGTGTATTATGGAAACGCTATATTAGAAATTCTCTCGGGACCATTCGTTATAAATAATATATAGACTCATGACTAAATTATGTTGCAATTATGATTGCCAAAAACTCATTTCAGGATGTTAAATATTGTATTGAAAAGTATTAATATGAATAATAGTATTTATAGTTATATGGTGAAAAACCTTATTAAAATTCCACCTTCATTATGCGTCAAATGCCGTGGGGCAAAGATGCTCTGTGGGCTTTCCTACTGTCCAGTTTCAATAGCCGACCGTGTAAAGAAAGTATATACTTTTACAGGAAATTCTATTACTGGTTCATCACCACCATCCCTTTTCGTAGGGAGGTATGGATACCCAAAAATAAATATTTATCCTTCAACGCCTCCATTCACCGGTAACACCTCTTATATGGAAGATGAGTCAAAATGGCTTTCACAGGATCTGAATGACTTTCTCTCTAACAGGCTGTCCCTGCTAAGAGGCGGAATAAAGGTTGAGGCTACACAGGCCTCAAATCCAGACTATCGCCTTCAGGAAATTCAAATAAGTTCACTGTCTTCAAGTCCAGTAGATATTGAAATGACTGTTGAAAAATCATTTAAAAATAATGTGATGTTGGATGAGAATATCACACCAATGGGACCATCATCGCCACTTAAAAGCATAAAATTCGGTAATTACCATATAGACAACAGGATTGAAAAAATATACTATGACCGGGATCTAAAAGCAGGTAATGGAATAATTAAACTGTATGAAAAGGGTATGGGAATAAATGGCATTTCAAAGGCACTGAGTTCAGGTTCGCTGGGCACGGGAAAGAAGAGGAGGATAGTTCCAACCAGATGGTCTATTACAGCTGCAGACAAATCCATATCTGACAATCTGGTGGAAGAAATAAAGGACTATAAGGAGATAGATGAATTTCAGGTATATATAAGAGAAACCAAGGGTAATCTTTTCATAGGGATACTGGCTCCTGGGCAGTGGATGTTTGAATGGGGAGAGTCATGGTTTCCAGGAAGCACATGGAACAGTTTTGGCGATTCTGTTGAGGTAGAGCTGGATTATGAAGGCTATTACGGAAGAAATACATATCCTGACATAGGTGGATGCTATTACTCATCAAGGCTTGCAGTTGCGGAGAAGTACAAAGAGATGAAAAGAACAGGGTCAGCGATGCTCTGGAGGGAAATATATCCAGGATTTAATATTCCAGTGGGTGTGTGGTATGTAAGGGAAAATGTAAGAGAACTATTCAGAGGGAAGCCTGAAATATTTGACAATATACAGGATTCAGTAAATTATGTATCGAAGTTCACAAAGGTAGACATTAGTGTCTGGAAGGTCAAATCCAACAATATGAAATACCTGGTATCCAACCTGGATAATTATTGATTGAAATGATAGAAAATATAAAAATTTTTGAAATAAACGCAAGGCATGCTCTGGGAAAATCAGGAATGGCAGAACTTGACTATGCTTTTAATCCATATCTTGGATGCCTTCATGGGTGCCGTTACTGTTATGCAATAGATATGTCACCCTCTGAAGCTTCCAGCAACTGGGGACGAACAGTTTTTGTCAGAAAAAATATAATCACACTGCTTGAAAGAGAAGCACGTACTTATAAAAGAGGAATAGTCGGAATGTCAACAATAACAGACCCCTATCAATCTGTTGAAATGAAATTCAGGATTATGCCCAAAGCCATAGAGATACTGAGCAGAAACGGATTTTATGTTACAATTCAGACAAAATCCCCCTTGATATTAAAGGACATTGAAATCCTTGAAAAATACAGAAATAATTTAGATGTGGGGCTGACTGTAACAACCATTGACAGAAAGGTTGCAGCACTACTGGAGCCATATGCCCCAGATCCTGTTAAACGGTTAAACGCCCTGAAAAAACTTACCCAGAGAAAAATAAAAACATGGCTGTATCTGGGCCCCATTGTGAGAGGACTAAACGATAACATTG
>NZ_KI542730.1:0-1578 GCF_000496155.1 Ferroplasma sp. Type II | reverse complement strand
TCTGATGTCATGAATGGCTTGACAACATCTGTCTTGTAAAGGGCGCATCTGCCATCCAGCACATATAAATTTCCGTGTCTTGACATGGATTTGGATATCATTTCTGTAAGCCTTTCAATAAATTCCGAAGCATATGAAATATATGTACCATCGTTTTTTATGTGTATATTCACACCTACACCGGCAATTCCCGGTGCAAAGTATGTGAGCATGCTTTTCAGTGTGTTTGCAGGTATTATCGTATCGCTGTCAACAAACATTACATATTTTGTGGACGCATACTTTATTCCCTGCACCAGTGCATTCTTTTTACCTCCATTTTTGCTCAGGTATATGAATTTACCACCATTTTCTTCTGTTATAGTTTTATATGGCTCAAGGCTGGAATCTCCCACAACAATAAAATCTGCTCCCTGCAACTTAAGTGAGACTATGGCCTTTCTAAAAACCTCAGTGTCTTCATTATATACAGGCATTATAATTGTGGTTTCCGAGGGATAAACATCTGAAACTGTGTCTCCCTTTATGTAATATGTGGAATAATATGCATTGAGGATATAATAGACAAAAGATATTATAGAAACTGCCAACAAAGCCAGATATATAATCAGGAAGTCTTTCACACATACAAATGCTTTACCTATAAATAAATATTTTTATAGTCTACGCTAAATAACGAAATCGTTCTAGTGAAGCACATGATAAAAAAATCACGTCTGACAAATATAATCTACTTATTCCTTGCAGCATAATATTTAAGCCACAGATATTTAAAAAAATAACTCCATCTACATAGATATGATAATTAATGTCGGACGTGTATATCAATATTTAAATAATAATATTGATATATACCTCCATGGAAAATAAAGATAATAAAATAATGTTTATCGTTTCTTATATAATTCCTCTAATAACAGGATTGATAGTTTACGTTTTATATGGAAATACGGACAGGAGACTTAAATTCCACAGTATACAGGCAATTTTACTCGGAATATGTTATATTATAGCAATCATAGTATTCACAATTATTAATCTGTTTACCGTTGGAGATGCAGGAAGAATACTATCAATAATATTTAATTTAATACTTCTATTAGTATGGCTTTATGGCATCTATATAGGCTACAGGGCTTCTAAGGGCATGGAGGCAAATATTCCTCTTTTATCCGATTATGCGACAACACTCTCTGGAAATAAATAAATATTTTATCTACAACAATAAAGAAATAATTTTATTTTACAACTAAATGGGAAAGAAACCCACTGAGCTTACGATGTGGATGAATTGCGAAACGATTATACTGATCCTTAAAATGGGAAGTCAGAAGGTAATCCATCGGATAAGTCCTGAAAATGGCATGATGGAGATTTCTTCTGTAAAATCCTCTATAAGAGGTTGGGAACGCCTCTGTGTTCCAATTAGGCATAATACAGGTAAAGGCGTATTCCAATTGCACGTAGACAGGGATACATGCAAGGNGAGCACTGATACCCCTAAAGAGGCAACACTGTAATCGGCAGTGACCTTAAGACTTAGTGATAAGTTCTGGCAAAACCGTCCCGACCGTGAGG
>NZ_KI542729.1:34480-35750 GCF_000496155.1 Ferroplasma sp. Type II | reverse complement strand
CGTCCATACTTCTTCCCATCCACTTCTGGCATTCAATTCTTTCATATAATTTATTAATTCATTCCTTATTATGGCTCCATTAGGAGTATAAAAAGGCATGCCTGGTGCCCTTTCATTGTCAAAGGTAAATAAATCCATTTCCTGCCCAATTTTTCTATGGTCCCTTTTCATGGCTTCCTCACGGCGCAGCATGAATGCCTTTAATTGTTTCCTGTCAGGAAATGCAGTTCCATAGATACGTATCATCTTATCTTTGTTTATATCACCCTCATAGTTGGTACTTGATATGGATAGCAGTTTAAAAGCCTTAATGTATCCAGTTGAAGGTACATGAGGCCCCTTACAGAATTCTATATAGTTTCCCTGAATGTATATGCTGGACTCCTTACCATCAGGAACGTTTTCATTTATCTTGTCTAGTTTGTATTTATTATGGCGAAATTCCTTGAGAATTTCAGCTTTTGGAAGTATTTTCCTCTGAATAGATATATCATCATGAGCTAATTCCTGCATTTTTTCCTCTATTGCAGGAAAATCCTCGGTTGATATGGGTTTCATGTTGAAATCATAATAAAATGTATCTTCACTCTCATTACTGGTATTTGGCAGTGAATCAGGATATAAATCAACAATGGCGTTTGCAAGTAAATGAGCTGCACTATGGAGCAATATCTTTTCACCTTCTGGAGAATTTATTTCGATAAGTTCCACTTTTCCTTCTTCCGGTGCACTATCGCTAAGATCATATAATTTACCAGAAAGCCTGGCAGCCACTATATTTCCTTTTATTTTCTCAGGGACTATTTTCTTGAAAGCATCTCCCTTATTTATATTAAAAAATTGTTCTGAATCCATTATATGCCATATTCCTTACATATATTAATTTATTTTTAATGATGTTGGTGTGGTACATAGCTATTGAAATTCAATTTAACGATTATTCTAACTACAGAATAACACCTTTATGCGGTTGCCTGAATATTGGTTTGTGAGCAAATAAAACTTACACTGATGTGTACTATTAATGTTTTGGACACCTATGCAAATGAATATATAAATATAATAAAATATTATTATAAGATCATAGGAGGTGTATTGCAATAGGGAATACAAGAAGTGCATATGAGAAATTCAATAGAATAATGGAATCCTTAAAATCGAACATCTCTATAGCAGAATTATGCAGAAAGCATGGAATATGGGAAATTCTAAGAATATGGCATATGCATTCAGGTGGTGCTAATGATTAAAAAAAACAGGAAAATTATAT
>NZ_KI542729.1:32743-34430 GCF_000496155.1 Ferroplasma sp. Type II | reverse complement strand
ACCTGTGTCCATCCACCAGGGGATGAGCCGAATTCAAGGACATAATCTGTTTTCCATATTATGCCAAATTTAGACTGTATTTCCAGAAGCTTGTACGAGGCCCTGCTTCTGTAATTATCCTTCTTTGCCCTTGCGTAATATTTATCTTTTCTCTCCATATTGATTTCTATTCCCCTATATATGACTTGTATTCCTCTGCCGTCATATAATCATATTTGTTATCGGATATTTTTATTTTAACAAGCCAGTATTTGTAGCAATCAGAATTTATGAGTTCTGGTTTTTTATCCAGTTCCATGTTTGTTTCCACTACTACTCCTCCAACCGGGAAAAACACATCCTCCGCAGATTTAACTGATTCTATTGTCAAGAGTGTTTCTCCCGCTTTTTTTGATGTGCCTATCTTGGGCATATCAACATACACTATATCAGTAAGCTGATGCTGGGCAAAATCCGTAATTCCCACTGTAGCTATGTCACCGTCAATTTTAAACCACTCATGAGATTTTGTATACTTCAAATCACTAGGTAGAATAGACATGATACTGTATAAATATTACATATAAAAATACATAGGCAGAATTAAATGCCAGATAAAAAAGCACCATAGCCACATCCCATTTCCTGCTAAACTGCAAATTTAGGCTAATTAATTTATTGATAAGACTTTAAATGGGAGCTATATTGAGTTGCCACATTGGAAATGACATAATGAAATTAGAAATCCTGGTCTATTTTCTTTTCCCTGATTTCATTTTCCATTATTCCTATAAACTCATCAAGTGCATATTCCTTAGTCCTGTCCTTGCGGTTTCTTACTGAAACAGTTTTATCTACAAATTCCTTTTCTCCCACTACAAGAATATAGGAAGGCCTCATAGTTCTGATAAGCTTTATTTTCTTTGAAATTGTTCCGTCCGATAGATCAACCCTGGACCTTATCCCTTTTTCTATTAATTTTTGATTTACAGTTTTTGCATATTCGTGGTATGCCTCTGATACCGGTATTATATATGCCTGTAAGGGAGTTAACCATAGTGGAAGTTTTCCATTGTAATGCTCAAGAAGTATTGCCATGAATCTCTCATAACTCCCGTAGATAGCACGGTGTATTATTACCGGCCTTACCTTCGTGTCGTTTTTGTCTATATAATAAAGGTCAAAATTGGAGGGCATAAAAAAATCTAGCTGTATGGTGGATAATTGCCATAGTCTCCCCAGCGCATCTTTTATATGAACGTCTATTTTAGGACCGTAAAATGCGGCTTCTCCGGGATATTCAGTATATTTTAACTTCAGTTCTTCAAGTGCTTTCCTCAGGTTTTCAGTGGCATTATCCCATATTGAAAAATCTGGTTTCAGACTCTCTGATCCACAGTATGGGCATTTGGATTCCTGTGATGATGCCCTGAGCATAAATTTCTCTCCACAACTGGTACATTCATATGACATCAGATAGCTTTCCGGGTGTTGTTTATCCATTACACTGAGATCGTATGTAAATTCCTCTGTTCCCAGTATGGTTTTAAATATGGAGGGAATAATTTTGAGCAATGATATGGTTTCATCAAATATCTGATCCTCCCTTACAAAACCATGGCCATCATCAACTGTAAATGCCCTGGGGCGTGTTAGCCCACCCATTTCCCCCGATTTTTCATATCTGTAAATGGTTCCCGCCTCGGAA